>JBEGNG010000361.1:0-2653 GCA_041182645.1 Planctomycetota bacterium | reverse complement strand
CGCGGCGAAGTGGCCGCTGTTCGGGCAGGCCTTCGAGGCCTTCCGTCGCAAGGGCGGGGTGCGCTCGGCGGCGTATCGCGCGTTCGAGCGCCGGCACCGCTTCTGGCTGCCGGGCTGGCGCGCCTTCATGAAGGACACGCAGGGGCTCCACGCGTTCCTGCAGTTCGCGTTCGACGCGCAGTGGACCGAGCTCAAGGACGCGGCGTCGAAGCAGGGGATCCGGCTGCTTGGTGACGTGCCGATCTTCGTGTCGCTCGATTCGGCCGACGTGCAGTCGAACCCCGGGCTCTTCCGGCTCGATCGTCATGGTCGACCCACGGTCGTCACCGGCGTGCCGCCGGATTGCTTCAGCGCCGACGGCCAGCTGTGGGGGCACCCTCACTACCGCTGGAGCGAGCACCGACGGGATCGGTTCGATGCGGTGCGCATCGACCACTTCATCGGGTTCCACCACGCCTACGAGATCCCCGGCAACGCCACGACGGCACGCGACGGCGTGTGGAAGCGTGCGCCGGGTCGTGAACTCCTGGGTGCGCTGGAGCGGGCGCTGGGCCGTCTGCCGCTGATCGCCGAGGACCTGGGTGCGCTCACGCCGCCGGTGGTGGCGCTGCGTGACGACTTCGGCCTGCCGGGCATGAAGCTCCTGCACAACGCATTCTACGGCGATGACTCGGGCGAGGCGCCGCATCGACATCCCCGGCACTGCGTCTGCTATCCCGGCACGCACGACAACGACACCACCGTCGGTTGGTGGACGCAGCTGCAGCCTGCGGCGAAGGCACGCGCATGCGCCTACATGGGCTGGGATGGCGGCGATCCTGCGGCACAGCTGAATCGGCTGGCCTTCACGAGCGCGGCGAACACGGCGATCGTGGCGATGCAGGATGCGCTGGGCCTGGGCGCCGAGGCGCGCATGAACCTGCCCGGCACGGCCAGCGGCAACTGGCATTGGCGGCTGCAGCGCACCGGTGCAGCGAGCCTGCGGCCCGCCGCGGCCGATCGCCTGCGCGCGCTCGCAGCGTTGACCGGTCGCCTGCGCGCTGGTGCGTGAACTCAGAGCCCGCCGCGGTGCGCGGGGATGTATGCCTCGCGCAGGTACTCCGCGAGCATGCGGTGCGTGTTGAACATCGGCGGCACGGTGGCTGCACTCTGGAGCGCGCGGTCGATCCACCGCTGGGGCAGCCCCGCGGCGTCGCGGCCGTAGAACTCGCTGCGCATCTCGCCTTCGATGATCGCATAGAGCGAGCCGGCGTCCTTGCGGTCCTGCGCGTCGCGGTCCTGCATCGGCAGCGTGTCGCCGATCGCCCAGCCGTTGCGGCCGTCGTAGCTCTCGGGCCACCAGCCGTCGAGGATCGAGCAGTTGATGCCGCCGTGCATGGGCGGCTTCATGCCGCTGGTGCCGCTGGCCTCGTACGGGCGCAGGGGATTGTTCAGCCACACGTCGCTGCCGGCGGTCAGCATGGTCGCTGCCGGCGGTCAGCATGCGGCCGACCTCCATGTCGTACTCCTCGATGAGCGCGACCTTGCCGCGGAAGCCGTCCTCCTTGCACATCTCGTGGATCCGCTGCGCGTACTCCTGGCCGGGCACGTCGCGCGGGTGGGCCTTGCCGGCGAAGACCAGTTGCACCGGCCGCGCGGGGTCGTTCAGGAGCGCCTTCAGCCGCACGGGATCGTGGAAGATGAGCGGCGCGCGCTTGTAGGTGGCGAAGCGGCGTGCGAAGCCGATCGTGAGCGCGTCGGGCGAGAAGGCCTGCATCGCTGCGTTCACGCCGGCCGAGCCCTCGCCGCGGCGCAGGGCCTGCCGTGCAAGCCGCTCGCGGATGAAGTGCACCAGGCGCGCGCGCAGCCGTGAGCGGAGGGCCCAGAAGCGGGTGCGGTCGACGCCGAGCGCCTTCTCCCAGCCGTCCATCGTCGGCGTGTGGCGGTCCAGGCGCAGGTTGATCTCCTTGCGCCAGAAGGTTTCGGCGTCGGGATCGATCCAGGTGCGTGCGTGCACGCCGTTGGTGATGCTGCCGATGGGGACGTCCTTGCCGGCACAGCCGTACACATGGGTCCACATGTCGCGGCTGACCTCGCCGTGCAGCTGGCTCACGCCGTTGATGCGCGAGGCGAACCGCAGGCAGATCGCGGTCATGCAGATCGGCTCGCGGAAGTCATCGGGCCGCTCGCGGCCGAGCGCCGCGAACTCGTCCTCGTCGATGCGCGCCTGGCGCAGCACGGGCTTCAGGGCCTCGTAGGCTTCATCGACGCCGTAGCGGTCGTGGCCCGCGGGCACCGGCGTGTGGGTGGTGAAGACGGTCGTCGCCTTGACGTGCGCCTTCGCGTCCGCCGGCTTCATGCCGTCCTTCACGAGTTGCGCGATGCGCTGGAACGCGACGAACGCCGCGTGGCCCTCGTTCAGGTGGTAGGCGGTGATGGGCTCGTCCAGGTGCTGCAGCGCGATGCAGCCGCCCACGCCGAGCAGCACCTGCTGGCGCAGGCGAAGCGACGGTTCGCCGCGATAGAGGCCACGCGTGAGCTCGCGGTCCTCGGCGCTGTTGCCCTTCACGTCGCTGTCGAGCAGGTACACCGTCGTGCGGCCGACCTTCATCGACCAGACCTTGGCCCTGACGCGGCTCGAGCCGACCGGGCACACGATGACCTCGCCGGTGTC
>JBEGNG010000360.1:0-2755 GCA_041182645.1 Planctomycetota bacterium | reverse complement strand
GTGCCCGCGAGCCGTCGGCACTGCGCGATGAGCGTGCCGTCGCCGCCCACGCTCACGAGTCGGTCGAAGGGGATGGCCGGATCATGCGGGGCATCGACCGCGAACTCCGCCACGATGGTCGCGTGCCGCGAGACGATGGACCGGACGTCATCGACGATGGTCGGGCGGCCGTCGCGGTTGCGGCCGATGGCGATCGCTGCGCGTGCAAGGCTCATGAGACCAGTCCCTTCGTGAGCCGCATGAACGCGGTCTCGAGGTCGGGCCGCTCCTCGGTGAAGCGCCGGACCCGGTATCCCTCGGCGATCAGCCTGTTCGGCAGGTCGCTCAGCACGGTGGCCGCGGCTGCATCCAGATGCACCTCGATGCGCACGAGCGCATCCTCGCGCTGCAGGTCGACCTTGGTCACGCCCTGCACCCTCGCGAGCAGCGCGGCGGCCTCCTTCGGCCGCTCGTCGACCACCACGTGGACCACGTGGCCCACCGCGGTCTTCGACATGATGTCGGCCATCGGCCCGCTGTAGACGAGCTTGCCCTGTTCGACGATCCCCACGTGGGTGCAGAGCTCGGCGAGCTCGAACAGGATGTGGCTCGAGATGATGATCGTCTTGCCCATCGCGCGCAGCTCCTTCAGGAGCTCGCGCATCTCGATGCGTGCGCGGGGGTCGAGGCCGCTCGAGGGTTCATCGAGCAGCAGGACCTTCGGGTCGTGCAGCAGCACGCGTGCCACCGAGAGCCGCTGCTGCATGCCGCGCGAGAGTCCGTTCACCTCGGCGAGCGTCTTGCCCGTCAGGTCGGTGAGCTCGAGCACGTCGGAGACGGCCTTGCGTCGGGCATCGCCGTGGATCCCGTAGCAGCTGGCGAAGAACTCCAGGTACTCCTGCACCAGCATGTCGTCGTAGGCGCCCATGAAGTCGGGCACGTAGCCGATCACCGGCCGGATCAGGGCGTTCTGGTAGCCGACGGTCTTGCCGTCGATGCGCGCCTCGCCCCAGCTGGGCTTGAGCAGCGTGGCGAGGATCTTGATGGTGGTCGTCTTGCCCGCGCCGTTGGGGCCGATGAAGCCGAAGCAGGAGCCCTGCTCGATCTTCAGGTTGAGGTTGTCCAGGGCCGTCAATTCCCCGTACTTCTTCGTCAGGTTGACGGTCTCGATCATCGCCATGGCTGCGTGGATCGTAGCAGCGCCGCTTCAGCGGACCATCGTCGCGGGCACGAGCGCATCGACCTGCGGCAGCGGGAAGATCATGCGGATGAGCGTGGTGCCGGCCATCGGCACGGGGTCACCGTCGATCGAGATGGGCACCGGGCCGCCGTCGAGGCCGCCGGGCTCCACGGCCACGATCCCCATCACGATCACGCACGGGCGCGAGCACCAGGTGCCCAGGTCGAGCTCGTGGCCCGCGACGCGCTGGATCGCGACCTCGCTTTCCGTCGGGCCACGCGCGGCCGCCGCGGCGGACCACCATCGTGGTGACGGCAGCATGCCGTACAGGCTCAGCATCGTCAGGTGTTCCCGGGCGACCTTGTCGCTCAGCGCACCAGTCGTGGAGAAGGCGGAAAAGGCCTGCCGGAACGGGGAGACGAGCCCTGCATCGAGGTAGGCGTCGAGCCCGAGCGTGCCCGGATCGGCAGGGTCGACCACGGCGAGCGATCGGCTCGACCGCCCTTGCACCTTGGGGTAGAGCACGTCCGCAAGTTCGAGCTCGGTACCCGGCGCCCAGGGCTCGGTGAGGCGGGCAGCGAGCACCATGCTGGGCATGGCATCGGTCGGTGCCATGGGGACGGCCTTCGTCGTCGGCGTCGCCCGATCGTTGAAGCGCGGCGGCGCGGGCCGGAACGGCGTGACGTGCAGCACCAGCACGTCCGTGAGCGGGGCGCGAAGGCCGTGCTTGAGCTTGCCCGTGAGGTAGCTCGCCGGACCTGCGTCGGCGTTCCGGGTCGAGGTCGCCGTCTGCTGGATGGGTCCGCCGCTCGTCGTGGGCAGCCCCCTCCACGCCGATGGCAGGTCGCCGCTCCATGTGCCGGCCACCATCGTGGCGGTGGCGCGGGCCGGGAGCACCAACGCGCCCTGGCGTGACGACGGCACGGCATAGCGGGTCCCGTCGGGGAACTCGCCGTCGTCGCCCACGGGGGAGAAGGGCCGCAGCACGCCTTGGCCGGGCGGCAGGGCGATCTCGGCCGTGCCGTAGGTGGGCAGGAACGCGCTCGCCCAGGTCCGTGCGATCGCGCTCGGTGGCGTTCCGGCGGGAGCACCCGGCATCACGACGGCATCGAGCACCGTCAGGTGCTGCGCCCTCGCATCCGCCTGGCGGAGGACGGCGCCCGCGAGCCACGCCACGGCACCGAAGACGCACGCGATCGCCACGAACGCGAGCCAGCTCCACCGTTCCAGCCTGCGGTGGCGAAGCACGTAGAACGAGATGGGCCCTGCAAGCAGCCAGTACGCGGCGAAGACCAGGATCGAGATCGACGTCAGGTTCGACGCGGTCGAGCGCATGCCGATGAACGCGTTGAAGAACTCGCTGCCGCCGATCACGATGCGACGTGCATTCACCTCGATCGGGGATGGCTGTGCGTTGCCCCACTCGCGAAGGCGCGCGCGGGGCGGCGTGTCCCCTCGGCGACCCATGATGCGGTTCCACCAGATGTCGGCCTCGGGCAGGTCGCTGTCCACGTACCGCCGACGGTTCAGGGCGTCGGCATCGAGGCCACTGACCACGAGCGTCCCCGCGCCGAGCGGCCGCTCGACGAGCCGCCG
>JBEGNG010000359.1:0-2636 GCA_041182645.1 Planctomycetota bacterium | reverse complement strand
TGGCCTCGGTCAGCGTGGCGCGCGTCTCGGCCAGCAGTGCCGTCACCTCGGCGAGCTCCATCGGCTTCGCCGGCGGGGCGTTGGGATCCTTCGCGGCCTCGGCCCTCGCCTGCATGGCGGCGACCTTGTCCAGCGTCTCGTTGACCTTGCCGATCGTTCCGCCGGACGCCTGCACCACGCCCCCGACCGCCTCGACGAGGGGTTGCGCCCGCTCGAGCGCACCGGTGGTCGCCTGCATCGCACGCTGGTACTCCTGCAGCAGCGACTGCACGACCGGCCCCTGCTGCTCGAGAAGCGTCGGCAGCGATCCGACGACCGTGGTCACGCGATCGACGCCATCGAGCGTGCGGCGCACGTCGGGCATCGTCATGATGTCGTACCAGAGCGCCAGCACCTGCCAGTTCGCGAAGAGCGGCAGGCGCTTGGCCCAGAAGAAGCTGCGGTCGTAGGCGAACTGCGCCTCCACCAGCTGCTCGGTCGCCCGGTCCAGCGGCTCCAGCAGTCCGCCGCCGTCGCGCACCTTCTCGATGAGGTCCTGGCCCTTGCTGCTGGCCACCTCGGAGAACCGCACGTAGGCCACGAAATCGGCTCCGCTGCGGGTCGACCACCAGGTCGCGATCTGCAGGTCGAGTTCGAGGATCTGCTCATCCGTGAAGACCCGTTCGCAAAGCCCTGTGATGTCCTCGCGCGCTCGGCGCAGGTTCTCCTCGATCGGCCGCGAGCGTTCCTTCCAGATCACGTTGGCACGGCCCGAGTCGACCCAGAAGTAGTTCTGCAGCGTCACGACGACGTACTGGTCGACCAGCTGGGTCAGCGTGTCGGGAGTCGTGGCGATGTCGTACATGCTCGACACCCCGAGCAGGCGCAGGCCGTTCATGAGCCGGCACTGCTGCACGTCCGGGTTGTCGCGCATCACGCGCTCGCTGGCCGACAGCATCAGCGTGAAGTAGCGGTCGGCGAAGGCGTTCGAGAGTTCCTCGAGCTGCTTCCGGCTGATGCGCTCGTCGCGCACCAGGCGCATGCCCGGCCCGCCCTTCGGCTTGGGTGCCGAGCATCCGGCCAGCGGCTGGAGCACCACGACCGCGCCGAGCGCGAGAGCCAGGGACGCCGACCGCAGGACGCTGCGCCGCACGTCAGGCGCTCCGTGCCTGCATCACGCGCGACATCACCCGCACGGCGATGAACGCGCTGAGGCCGACGATGAGGAACTCGACGATCGAATTCAGGAACATGCCGTAGCGGATCGCCACTTCGGCGACGGCCGGTGCGGCCTCGGTCGCCGGCTTCGCGGCCTGGAGCACGATCTGCAGGTTCTTGAAGTCGACGCCGCCGATGAGCAGGCCCAGGGGCGGCATCATCAGGTCCGTGACGATCGAGTTGATGATCTTGTTGAACGCGGCACCGATCACGATGCCGATGGCCATGTCGATGGCGTTGCCCTTGACGGCGAAGGCCTTGAAGTCGTCGGCGATGACGGCGAAGGCCTTGAAGTCGTCGGCGAACTTGCGCAGCATGGGATGCTCCTTGGGATGGCCCGGAGCGTACCCGCGACCCCCGGGGGCGCTCCCCGGCTGCCCGGCTACACTTCCGCCCCATGAACGGCTGGAACCTCTCGAGCGACCTCGCTGCCTATCTGCCCGTCCTGATGGTGTGCGTCATGGCGATCGTGTTCGCCGCGATCAACATCGTCGCCAGCCTCCTGCTGGGCCCCAAGGCCGAGGGTGCCGTCAAGGGCATGTCCTACGAGTCGGGCATGGACCCGATCGGGACCACCCACAAGCATGGACCCGATCGGGACCACCCACAAGCGCTTCAACGTCCGCTTCTACATCCTGGCGATGACGTTCCTGCTCTTCGACATCGAGATCATCTTCCTCTACCCCTGGGCGCTCGCCTTCACCAAGCTCGAGCCCGGCAGCGCCGAAGCGGGCCTCTTCCTGGCCCGCATCGCGTTCTTCGTGGGGACCAGCGTGATCGCCTACGTCTACGCCTGGAAGAAGGGCGTGTTCCGATTCGACTGACTGACTTCGTCAGCGCTCCCAGGCGCTGAGGGATGAGCGTCAGCGCTCCCCCAGGCGCGCCTCAGAACACGAGGTCGATCGTCTGTCCCGGCAGCGTGCCCGGCACGAACCACGCGTCGCCGCGACGCTCGATCGCCACGGACTTCCCCTCGCTCGATGCTCCCTTGGCCTCGCAGCCCTTGGGCAGCCTGATCCACAGGGGCTCGAAGCCGCACTCGATGCGCACCGCGTGCATCGCGTGCGCGCGCCACTGCGCGAGCACCTCGTGGCCCCCGCGCGCACGCAGCCCCTGGAAGCCACCGTTCATCCACTCATCGGGCCAGGCCGGCAGGACATGCACGACATGACCGCGCTGCGCGCCCTCGCCGAGCCGCTGGTGCGACTGCAGCATCATCTCGGCAAGGCCGGCTGCACCGCCGAAATTCCCGTCGATCTGGAACGGCGGGTGGTTGTCGAAGAGGTTCGACAGCGTGCTCTTGCGCAGCAGCTCGTTGAGCTGGCGCCACGACTCGTTGCCGTCGCGCAGGCGGGCGAAGAAGTTGACCAGCCAGGCGCGTGACCAGCCGGTGTGGCCGCCGCCGTTGGCGAGCCGGTGCTCGAGCGAGGCCCGCGCGG
>JBEGNG010000358.1:0-2876 GCA_041182645.1 Planctomycetota bacterium | reverse complement strand
GGCATCGTGTTCGGCGCATTCCAGGCTCAGGGTGCCCAGACGCCGCGGCTGACCATCGTTGACTGCACGTTCCGGGGCATGGGTACGACGGCCGCGGGCTCGGCCGGCGGTGCCATCCGCATCGGCAGCGGGTCATATGCGGCGCCAGCGTCCGACACCTCCGTCACGGGCTGCACGTTCATCGGGTGCCGGGCGGGCACGGGCGGTGCGATCTACCTGTCCCGGAACCAGCCGCTGACGCTGGCAGGCTGCACCTTCACCGGCAACTCTGCGACGGCTGGCCCCGGCGGTGCGTTGGCTGTGCAGGGCGAGGGCAACCTTCCACAGTTCTCGGCATCGCAGTGCACCTTCGTGGGCAACACCGCCGCGGGTGATGCCGGGGCCATCAAGTTGACGGCATTGTCCGGCGGGGCCTCGATCACTGGCTGCACGTTCCAGTCCAATTCTGCCGCGGGCTACGGCGGTGCGATGAACGTCGATCGCATCGGGGTGACGCTGGGCTCCTGCCTGTTCGGAGGCAACACCTCGCCGGACCAAGGGGGCGCCTACTTCCAGTTCGGCGGCGGCACCACGCTGGACCACTGCACGTTCATCGCGAATCAAGCCCCGATCGGCGGTGCGGTTCGCCTGTACTTCAAGAACACCTCGAGCATCGATTCGTGCACCTTCGCCGGAAACGCCGGCAATGGTGCGTCGCTGCTCATGTCGGACGCCAGCACGAGCACGATCCATGCATCCACCTTCGAAGGGAACGTGTCCACCGGCGCCCATGTCCTGCAGGTGTCCGGATCGGGTACCGGTGTCGTGATGACGGGTTGTTCCATCCTGCCCGAGGAGGGTTCGTTGGTCAGCGGCTCGCCCGCCTTCGAGGTGGTTGCGCCGGCCTCGATGTCGTTGGCCACCACCACGATCTGCGGCAGTGGCGTACCGGCCTGGCTGGGCACGGTGGTCGACGCCGGCGGCAACTGCATCGTGGAGTCGTGCGCCGACGGTGACGGGAACGGCACGCCGGATGCATGCCAAGTCGTCAGCGTTCCCGGTGACTACGCCACGATCCAGGCAGCCATCGATGCAACGCCCACGGGCGAACTCCGGACTGTGGGGGCCGATCCAGTTCCACGGCAAGTCGGTCCTCGTGCGCGGTGCGGGTGCGGGCGTGACGGTGCTGCAGGGCTCCGGCGGTGCGCGTTCGTCGGTCGTGCGCTTCAACGGCGGCGAGTCGTCCTTCGCCGGCCTCCAGGCCCTGACCGTGCGCGGCGGTGCAACCGGCACGCCGTTCCCGACCAACCCGTCCTTGCTTGCGGGTGGCGGTGTGTTCGGCTACGCGTCCGCGGCGAGCATCCGCGACTGCATCATCGAAGGCAATGCCTCCGGGTTCGGCGGCGGTGCCTATCTCTGGCAGTGCACCGGATCGATCACGGGCACCACCATCCGACAGAACACGGCCACGGCCGATGGAGGCGGTCTGCAGCTCTTCGGCGGTCAGGTGTCGGTCGTCGACTCGACGATCACCGCGAACTACGCCAACAGCCGCGGCGGCGGGCTGCACCTCGTATCCGGCCAGCCCAGCATGACGCGCGTCTCGGTCATCGACAACGACTCCAACAACGTTGCGGGTGGGCTCTCATGGGTGCCCGCGGGTGCCCCCATGCTGGTGCTCGACGACTGCACGGTGACCGGCAACGTGGCCAACCTCGCCGAAGGCGGCATCAGCAGCGTGGATGACGGCGGGGGTGTCAAGCTCACGCTGAACGGCACCCGCGTCTGCTCGAACGCCCCTGCGCCGAACGTCTCGGGTGGTTACGTCGCCGACGCGTCGAGCGAAGTGTGCGACTGCATCGCGGATGTCACGCTCGATGGTGTGGTCAACGGGGTTGACCTTGCGGGCGTGCTGAGCACGTGGGGCTCCGATGGCGGTTCGACCCTGCGCGCCGACTGCAATCGTGACGGCATCGTTGACGGTGCCGACTTGGCGATCGTGCTAGGTGGTTGGGGCACCTGCCCCGAGTGAGCGCACCATCGCCTCGATCGCCTCGCGCGAGGGGATCGACGGGATCGCCCCGCTGACCGTGGCGGCGATCGCGCCCGCGGCATTGGCACGCGCCAGCGCGTCGGGCCAGGCCATGCCTTCGCTGCGCAGCGCCGCGAGAGCGCCGACGAACGCATCACCGCAGCCCACGGTGTCGATCACCCGCACCGGCAGCGCCGCGCCCCGGAGCACGGTGCCGTCGACGCGCGCGATCCAGCCGGCCGCGCCCAGCGTGAGCACCACGTCCAGCTTCGGCCATGCGTCGCAGAGCCCCGCGAAGGCGTCATGCGGATCATCGATGGCCGCAAGCGCCATCGCCTCGGTCTCGTTGACCAGCAGGCAGTCGACCAGCGAGAGGTCGACCCCACGCACGCGGTCGTCCATCGGCGCCGCATTGAGCCACACCCGCAGCCCGTGGCGGTTCGCGGTGGCCGCTGCATGCGCGAGCCCGCTGCACTCGTTCTGCACGAGCAGGATCCCGCCCGGCGCGGCGCCCCGCGTGTTCGCCTCCGGGGCGATGACGATGGCATTCATCCCGTGGTCATCCACCATCACCGCGGCCGAGCCCGACATCGGATCGTCCGTCGTGATCGCCGCGGCATCCACGCCCGCATGGACGAGCTCGTCGACGATGAACCGCCCGTCCGCACCCGTGCGACCGAGCATGCGCACGCGCGCGCCGCAGCGGGCTGCAGCCACGGCCTGGTTGGCGCCCTTGCCTCCGGGGTGGATGGTGGCCGACCGTGCCGTGATCGTCTCGCCGGCACGCGGCAAGGTGGCCACGCGGAGCACACGATCCACCATGAGCGATCCGATCACGTGCACCGGGCCTGGCATTGCATGAGGC
>JBEGNG010000357.1:1500-3056 GCA_041182645.1 Planctomycetota bacterium | reverse complement strand
GCCGCGAGCGACTCGCTCGGCACCGGTTGGCCGCCCCCATCGGCCAGCCAGCCGATGAGCAGCGTCCGATCCTTGCTGCTGCGGCGCAGGATCGCACCCATGAGCGACGGCATCGAGCCGGGAAGCCGGTCGGCCTCGACCCGCATCGCTTGGGCCAGCAGGGCGGCTGCCTGCATGCGCTGCTCGGCGTGATCGTCGGCAAGCACCAGTGCCACGCACCGTGCCGCCGCATCGACGCCCATGGGCGGGCGGCCTCCACGCCCCGCACAGATGACGCCGAGGTCGTCCAGCAGTCGACCCCGCCGGCTGAGCCCCGCGAGCTCCGCACGACACCGTCGGCGATCCTGCGGCCTGTCGAGCGCCGCCAGCGCATCCGTGCAGCGGTCCGTGAGCAACCGCACCGTCGCGGCGTCGAGCCACGCCACGCTGGGCAGCGCACGCAGCAGGGCGATGGTGCCGAGGGAAGCCTCGGCCAGCGCTTCGCCCTCGGGCCGGAACGCCGCGATCGACGCTGCCTCACGAAGCTGCCATGCGCCGGCTCGGGCCCGTGCGGTCCATGGCGCACCATCCTGCCCGGTTCCGAGCGCCGCAAGCAGGCGTTGGACGGCCGCGCTCGATCCACGGGGATCGCCCGTGCCCGGCCACAGGTCGGCGTCCGGCTGGTCGCGTCCGTCGTCGGTGGCGAAGGGTGCAAGGGCCTCGGGCAGTCCATCGAGGCAGGCGCGCATCGCGGCATCGACCAAGGCTGGATCGTCTGCACGCAGCCCATGGATCGGTGCCGCGCCCCGCTCGGTGAAGGTTCGCACCGCCGCTGCAAGCCGAACGACGTCGGCGTCACTGCGAGGCCGTGCCAGCGCCCGCGTGATGGCGCGGTCGAAGGCCGATCGGGCATCGACCATGCGCATGCCGGTCACGAAGGCCGCCTGCGAGGACCACGGTTCGGCGATCGACGCGCGGAGCACCTCGATGGCGATGGCACGCCAGGTGCGCCGGGCTTCGACGAGGTCGCGACCCAACTCGTCGCTGGGCGCCGTGATCGCGCTCGACTCGGCCGTGCAGGCGGCCATCGTCGATTCGATCAGTGCATCCGGGCCACGCGGCGGTTCGGCGGCCTGCGGCCACGCCGGCGTCGCAGCCCCGAGGCACAGCACGAGCACCGCCAGCCGACGGATCATGGATGCACCGTTGCCTTCGGGTAGAGGATCCACTGCAGGCAGAGTCCCTGCGCGGGCATGGTCGGGCCGGCAAGGCTCCGGTCGCGCGAGGCGAGGATCGTCCGCACGTGGTCCGGTTCCCGGTGCCCGCGCCCGACGTCGAGCAGCGTTCCCGCCAGGATGCGCACCATGTTGTGGAGGAACCCCGTCCCGCTCACGTCGATCGCGACGGTCCCGTCGGGCACGCGCCGGATCGAGCAGCCGTGGATCGTGCGCACGGTCGTCGCCCGGTCCTCGATGCTGTGCGCGAGCCCGGCGAAGTCATGCGTGCCGACGAGCATCGAGGCCGCCGCCTGCATGCGCGCGGTGTCGACCGCATGCGGCGTGGCAGCAACCCACAGC
>JBEGNG010000357.1:0-1477 GCA_041182645.1 Planctomycetota bacterium | reverse complement strand
GGCAATCGCCGATGGGGTCGAAGTCCGGGTGCGCAGGCTCGGCCGCAGTCACCGCGACGTCATCGGGCAGCCGTGCGCTGATGGCCCGCGCGAGGCGCTCGCCGTCGATGTCGATCCCGCAGTCGAACGCGGCGACCTGCGCGGCCGCGTGCACGCCCGCATCGGTCCTGCTGGCACCGACCACGCGTGCATCGATGGAAAAGGTCGAACGGATCGTCGCTTCGAGCACGCCCTGGACCGTGCGCAGCGGTTCGCCGCCCGGCACCTCCTGGCGCTGCCAGCCGTGGAAGTGCGTGCCGTCGTAGGCGACCGTGAGCTTCCAGCGGCGCATGCGCCCTCGCGGTCAGTGGCCGAACAGCGTCGCCGGGGCCATCATGCCCTTGGACTCGAAGTAGGACAGGGCCTCGTCCACGCTGCGGAAGATCTTGGTCGCCGTCTCGGTGATGAACGGCGACGGTGCCTTGCGCGGCTTCCACACCACGTAGACCTCCTTGGTGTGCTCCCACGCGTGGTGGAGTTCGCGCTCGACGCCGCTCGACAGGCCCGGCACGCCTCCCGGCAGCTCGGGCACGAGCGAGACGATCATGTCGCTCTGGTCGATGAGCTTGAAGTCGCGCATGTAGATCTGGCCGTCGACGTCGCCGGCGATGTCCAGGATCTCGCGCACGCTGACCTTCATCGGCGGGGCGCCCTCGCGCCCACCGAAGGCGTGCGCCGCCACCTCGATGAAGTCCTTGCCCTCGCGGGCGGCTGCGAGCCCCCGGTCGAGCAGCAGCTTCTCGTCCACGTCGGCCGGGTCGAAGGTGATGAAGAAGCGCGCGAGCGCTGCGCGGAAGCGCTCGATCTCCTCGAGCACGTCGGGCATGTCGACCACGTGGCTCATCGGGAAGCTCGGGTAGACCTTGCGCATGTCGGGCCGGGTCACCAGCCGCAGGCAGGTCTCGACCGTGTCCTTGTGGCGGCCGCGGCTCAGGATGTAGAAGCGGTCGCGGCAGTCGAGCGCCTGAGCCATCAGTTCCGTGGCCAGGATCTCCTCCTCTCGCCAGACCATGCAGTCCTTCAGCGTCGCATCGATGTCATGCTCCGCGTGCAGGCGATGGTGCACGGTCTCGACGTTGTCCACCAGGCAGATGAACATGTTGGGCTCGAGCCGACGCAGCTGGTCGAAGTCGAACGCGCTGAACAGGCCGTGGCGCCACCGGAAGGTCGCGTGCGTGTTCACCACGATGTTGGGGTGATCCTCGCGGGGCATCGTGTGCGCGATCACGTCCTTGAACGCCGCACGCCGCAGGCTGTTGAGCCGGCTGATCGGCAGGTCCAGGATGCGCCCGGGCCGGACGTCGGGTGCCTCGGCGTACATCATGTCGCCGATGTGGAAGACCTGCATCCGGTCGCCGCGCTCGCCCGCCTGGCGCTCGACATCCCGCAGGTAAGGCTTCTTGTCCACGCCGATCTGGCCGGTGACGATGGCTCGCAT
>JBEGNG010000356.1:0-2910 GCA_041182645.1 Planctomycetota bacterium | reverse complement strand
TCGGGCATCAGCTGCGTTCCTCGATCCAGAGCTGCTGGATCGTCTCGAGGATGCGTTCGTTGCTCGGGTGGCCCGGCTGCTCGGCGAAGCCCGGCAGTTCAGTGACGAGCGCGCGCAGACGCGGGAAGCTCACCGACACGGGATCGACCTCCGGGTGGCGGTCCGCCAGTTCCTCGGCGATGCGCTGCACATCGAGCCAGTGGAACGAGGCCGCCATCAGTGCGGCACTTCCTTGACGGCGTTGCGGTTCCAGCTGGGCACGCGGAAGACGACGGTGCCGCCCTGTGTGAGCTCGCACTGGCAGGCCAGGCGGCTGTTGCGCTGGATCCCGGGTGCTTCCTCGACGCGGTCATCCTCGGCTTCGGTCGACTCGCTCAGGCACTCGGCCCCCTGCTCGACGTAGATGTGGCAGGTGCTGCAGGCGCAGACGCCGCCGCAGGCGTGCTCGATGTTGATGTGGTTGTCGAGCGCCAGCTCGAGCAGGCTCTCGCCCGTGGCGCCCATCAGCTTCCACTCCTTCTGGGTGGTGCCGGTGGCGCCTTCCGGGTCTTCGAGATGGATGATGACCGGGATGTTGCGCTCGCCGCGCGGGCCTTCTGATCGCTTGAAGCTCATGGGGCAGGAAGTGTAGCCCTGCGCGCGTACCATGGGCCGGATGCATCCGGCGCCCGATCCCCTTGCCCTGACCAGCGTTGCGTTCGTCGAGGCCGCCAAGGCCAACGGCATCGCCCGGGGCGTGGCGCTCGAGGCCTACCGCGCCGTGCACCGACGCGGCGAGTGGCTGCCGTGGATGGCGCCCCCGCCGCCCGCCCCAGCGCGCGAACTCATCGACGGCAAGACCGTCAAGTTCCTGCTGCCGGTCGACGGCGACTACGAGACCGAGAGCGTGGTCATCCCCATGCCGCACCGCACGGGTTGGTTCAGCCGCACCCTGTGCGTCAGCAGCCAGGTCGGCTGCGCGATGGGGTGTCGCTTCTGCGAGACCGCGCAGATGGGCCTGCTGCGGCACCTCACCGTGCGCGAGATCGTGCAGCAGGTGCACACGGCGATCTTCACGGTGGCCAACCCCTGGGACGACGAGCCAGCCACGCTGACGAGCGGCCGCCCCGCCGCCCCGGCGCTCATCGGCGAGGGCGAGACCAACCCGCGCGGACCGGGTCGCGGCTTCCCGATCAAGAACCTCGTCTTCATGGGGATGGGCGAGCCGATGGACAACATCGAGGCGGTGCTGGGCGCGATCCGCATCATCGCCGACAAGAACGGCCCGGGCCTGGCGCCCCGCCACATCACGATCTCGACCGTGGGGCGCACCGATGGCATCCGTCGGCTCGGCGAGTTCATCGGCGAGCGCGGCTTCCACCAGGTGCAGCTCGCGGTCAGCCTGAATGCGCCCAACGATGCCGTGCGCAGCGAGATCATGCCCATGCGCAGCGAGATCATGCCCATCAACCGCGCCGAGCCCATGGCCAAGCTCCGCCAGGCGATGGTCGAGTTCCCCAAGCGCCCGAGCGCGGCGCTCTGCGTGGAATACGTGCTCATTCCTGGCGTGAACGACTCGCTCGACCAGTGCGACGAGGTGTGCGCATTCCTCAAGGGCATGCGCGCGAGCCTGAACGTGATCCCCTACAACCCGCGGCGCAACAGCCCCTGGCCGGCGCCGACGGATGAATCGGTGGATGCGTTCGTCAACCGCGCCGTGGCGAACGGGCAGTTCACGAAGATCCGCGGCACCAAGGGCCGCAGCGCGATGGCCGCGTGCGGGCAGCTCGGCAACGAGCGGATCCGCGCCCGCAAGCGGGTCGAGGGAGAGTGCGGTTCGGGCGCCGCCGGCCCGGCAGACGGGCTCACGCCGACGATCCGGCAGACCGGCTGAGCCCCCCGCTCCGCATCCGGCCCCGTGGACCTGACGATCCGGGGGGGCGAGCGGCGCCGGGCCCGGGCCCCGATTGAAATCGACGGTCCATTTTGCCTTACCCGCTCCTTGTGGCAGACTGCCGTGGGCTCGAGCCGTTCCGGGGTCCAGGAGAAACTGAAGATGTTCGAGTCAACCGACGCCGGCCGGGCTGTCTGTCAGCCCATTTCCCGCCTCGCCCGTTCCATGCGCGATGCCGCGCTGCTCATTGGGGGTGGCCTGGCCCGGACCCCGAAGTTGTGGCGTCGCCTGGGGGATTTCTCGCTCCTGCTCGCCCTCGCCGGCTCAACGATCCTGGTGCTCAACCACACCTCCGGCGCGGCCCCGAAGGCTTGGTACTACATGTCCGGTGGGTACGGCGGCGGGGGTTACGGCGGCGGCTCGCAGTACGACAGCGATGGTGACGGGATCCCGGACGGCCACGATCGATGCCCGCTGGTGGCTGGTGATGCCGGCTGCGTTGGGTGTCCCACGGCGCTTTGCGCCACCACCTTTCTCATCGTCCGAAGCTCGGCATCGGCCTCGCTCGGCTGCGACTGGATGGGCTACGGCACCGACTCCACGGTCTTCCTGAACTACCCGTCCAGCGGATACGGCATGCCGGATGAAGGCACCGTAGCCCAGGGCGATGTGCGCATTTCTCTCCGCTTGGCTAATGGCGATGGAGCTTGGACCAGCGTCAACGTCTACGACCCGGATGGGAACTATCGCGGTAGCTACTCGGGCTACCCATACTGCGTCGGGGACGTCGAGGCAGTCACGTGGACGGTTTCGGCTCAGACCTTCAATCAATGGCGACAGTCGGGTATGCCGTACCGTGTGGCCGCCTCCACCAACAACTGGTGCGGCTCCGATTGCACGACCAACGCGCGGCTTCGTTTCGAGTTCCCTGGCACCATGCAGCCCACGTCCGGGAGCGACGCCGATGGCGACGGAGTTCCCCTGGAGCAGGATCGCTGCCCGCTGGTGCCTGGCAACTGCTTCGGCTGCCCGGAGTC
>JBEGNG010000355.1:0-2603 GCA_041182645.1 Planctomycetota bacterium | reverse complement strand
GCTGAAGGCATCCGTGCCGTGCGCGATCACGGGATGCGCCGGGGGATTCGCCGCCGCGGCCGCGAGCCACTGCGCGCGCGTGGGACCCTCGCCGCCCGGCGGCAACCAGGCCGGACGCGTGAAGAATGCCGTCCGCGCATCACCGGTCGCCGATTCACGCACGCGTGGCGAGGCATACGCGGTCATCAACGTGGCGCCATCCCCGACCGGCTCGAGCCGGCATGCACCCGGCGATGGACCCAGCAGCGCACGCAGCGCCTCGATCGTGGCGGTCGCCTCCGCACGCTGGCCCACGAGCGATCCGGCTGCCGGTGCCGGGCGTTCGCCGTCCATGAACCACGGCTCGATGACCCGGCGCAAGCGATGCAGCCCCTCACGGTCGGCCGCGGCCTCGATCACGGCCGCGCGGACATTCGACTCCACGCGCACGAGCTCGCGATCCATGAACACGGCGCCGTCCTTGTCGACGAAGCGCACGCCGAGCGTGGCCACGCCACCCTCCTGCCTCGCCGTGAAGAGTGCCATCATGTTCGGGTGCGGGAAGTGCTCCTTCACCCAGTCGCTGCGCGACCAGAGGCTCGAGTCATGCACGCCCGCGTGCATCGGGCTCGCGACGACCTCCCACAGGTCACGACCCGCGCTGGCCTGCGTCGGATGCAGCAGCAGTCGGCTCGTGTGCACATCGCCGCTCACCAGCACCACGCCACCCGGCACGTCACGCACGATCCGCATCAGGCGCGCGTACTCCTCGGGGTACATGCCCCAGTAGTCGGTCTTGAGCGGCCGCACGGAACTGTTGAAGACCATGCTGCTCACGATGAGCTTGATCGGCGCGGTCGAGGCCCGCACGTGGCTGCATCGGCCGAGCCCGCGATCACGGGGTCCGCGGCATCCGGTGCGGCACACCGGGCCGTGCGCGCGAACCACCGCGTATCGAGCATGAAGACCTCCATCGCGCCGAGTCGGAAGCGGTGATGGACCCCCTCGGTGCCCGTGCCGAAGGAAGGATTCCCGTGCCATTCGCGGAACGCCTGCAGGCTGCGCTCCTTGCCCTTGAGGCGGCCATCGGTGTCGTTGAGGCCGAAGTCGTGGTCATCCCACACGCTGGCGAGCGGCGTGGACGAGAGCCACTCCGCCATCCCGGGCTGACCGAGGAACTCGCCGTAGCGCTTGCGCTGCCGCGCCAGGTCGGTCGTGTCGATGTACGGCGTATCGCCGATGAATGCCGCGGCGTCCGGATGCATCGACGCCACCGTGCGCAACAACTGCTGCGTGCCGGCCTTCTCGTCCGCGCAGCTGCCGACGGCGAGCGTGACCGATGGTGCATCGTCGGACACGATGCGGATCGTGCCATCGAAGCCCTCGGGCGAACGCGATGCACCACCCGCGACGCCGGCGATCCGGTAGCGATGGGCGCTGCCCGGCGCGAGCCCGCGCACCGACCACACCAGCGTGCGCGGCGTGCGGGGATCCGCCGCATCGCAGCCCAGCCGCTGCACCACGGCCCCGCCCTGCGCATCAAGCACCTCAAGCGCAACATGCGTCCCCGGCTCCCCGTCAAAGCGAACCCAGACCTGTACACCGTCACCATCGAGTTCACCGAGGATCGGCCCATGCGTGATGCGGGTGGCCATGCGACCGGCCTGCTCGGTGGCCTGGTCACCCTGACTCCCGCCGATGGCGACGGTCGAGCCGACGGGCGCCCCCGCGCAGGCCGAAAGCATTGCCGTGATCAGGATCGCTCCTGCAAGGGACCATCGCTGTGGGCTCGATGCACGGCAGTCGTCACGCGTCATGCCTGCATTGAACACCAGCGGGCTTCATCATGTGAAGCGAGGCGCGTCGGCGGCGTGGTCGCCGAGCGCGCCACCCCCACATCCGCCACCCCGCTAGCCTGCCACCATGCCCAAGACGATCTGGGTCACCAGCGACACGCACTTCTGGCACGAGGAGGCGCTCGCGCTCTACAAGCGCGACTTCCCCACCGTCGAGGCGATGAACGATGCCTTCATCGACGCGATCAACGCGTGCGTCGGCAAGGGCGACGAACTCTGGCACCTGGGGGACTTCGTCGCCGGGTTGGCCTGGAAGAAGCAACCGCGCAAGGCCGTGAAGCTCGCACGCGACTGCCGCGAGCGCATCCGGTGCACGACGGTGCACCTGGTCCGCGGCAACCATGATCCGCGCCTGCCCGGCTTCGACCGGCTCTTCGACTCGGTGCACGACATCGCGAGCTGGAAGGGCTGGGAACGCGGCGAGCACCGCATCGTGCTCTGCCACTATCCGATGCTCGCCTGGCAAGGACGGTGGAACGGTTCGCTGCATCTGCACGGCCACCTGCACGGCGGGCTGCCCAGCCAGAGCCGATCGGCCGACGTGGGCATGGATGGGCATGGATTGCCACCGCTACCGACCCGTCGCGATGGAAACGATGCTCGCGCGCTGCGCGCGGCAGCCGGTCCAGCAGCTGGACGAGTACCAGCGCCCACGCACGCGCTGAGTGGAGTCACTCGGGCTTCGCGCCGTCGGTGGCCGTGCCTGGCTTGTCCGCCTCGCCCTCGGGTGCGGCCGCGGTGCCATCGGGCCGACCATCGCGGCCTGCC
>JBEGNG010000354.1:0-4197 GCA_041182645.1 Planctomycetota bacterium | reverse complement strand
CAACGCCGTCGCGCGGTCCCATGCCACGATGAGCGCTGCGTGGTCACGCGCGGCAGCCGTGCCGGCACGCGGGACCAGGCGCAGCGTGTCCACCGCCGGCAGATCCTTCCAGAGTGTGCTCTCGGGCAGTTGTCCCACGGTCACCACGTACGACGTCAGCACGTCGGCCCGCCGCGCGCCGACCGGCAGGGCCAGTGGGCCCTCGCCAGGCTGCAGCGGATCCATCGTCGTGCCCTCGGTCACGAGCTGCCGCTCGATGAGCTGGCGTCGCGCGTCGTCGCGCTCGATGAGCCAGCCGTCGGCGTAGAGGAACGATCGTCGGTCCTCGCTGGCGCGGCCCGATCCATCGATGAACTGGTCGATGCGGACACCGATGCGCCGCGACGGGCCGGCCTTGCCCGAGATCACGAGTCGGCCGCGTCGACGCTCAGTGTCGTCGGTCAAGGCATCGCGCTTCTCGAGGAGCACCGTGCATGACAAGGACTCCAGACGCGCGCCCGCAGCCTCGGCAGCGTCGAGGATCCTGATGATGGCTTCGTCCGTCGGGGCCACGGCCTGCGGATCCGCTGGCGGCGCGACCGACCCACCTGCCGGCGCAACCGGCGGGACCTGCTGCGCGGCGCACGCTGCGAGCAGCGCGGCCACGGCAAGCCCCTGCGCGATCACTTGGATTCCTCCAGCATGTCCATCATCGGGTCGCTTCCCACGCCGTCGCTGCCGGCAGCGTCGCTGCCACCGTCTCGACTGGCTGCATTGATGATCGTGGCGAGCACCACGACCAGGCACAGGCCTGCACGCCACGCCACCCCGACGATGGGCTTGGCGCCGCGCAGGCACGGCTTGCAGACGAGCAACGCGAAGAACGGCGAGAGCAGGATCGCTGCCCAGTGCAGCGGACGGACCTCGCCGTAGTTGTAGGCATGGCCGCACAGCGCCAGCACGCAGGCGATCGCAGCGAGTGAGGTCGCCGCGGCGGCGGTCCACGGTACGAGCTCGCATGCGGCGTCACCGGGGCACGACGCGCCGATGGCGGCATCTTCGGATGCCTGCGTCGCGCCAGATGCCTCCACCTCCCTGCGCATCCGCGCGACTTCACGCAGGTTCAGGGCACCGCTGGCCATGCCGAGTCCGGCCAGCGCAGCCGAGACGGCAAACGACATCACGCCCAGGCTCGCGAAGTTGGCCAGGATCATGAGCACACCGAGTCCGGCGAAGACGATCGCCGACATCATCGCCATGCCGACGCTGCAGGCATCACGCGACACGGCCGACCAGAGCAAGCCGACCAGCACGATCGATCCGAGGAGCCCAGCCTGGATGTACGGGTTGCTCGCAGGGAACACGACGAACTTCCAGGCCATCCCGCCGAGCACGACCGCGACCAGCGACCACTGCCCCCACCAGGGGAGACGGGATCGCGCCACGAGCGAGCCGACGACCATCGCCACCGCCATCGCGAACGGAAGCAGGTGCCATCGTTCGGCGAGCGGGATCCCGACCGGTCCGGTCTCGAGCCAGAAGACCTGCGCCCGCCGCACCATGGGCGCTCGCTCCACGGCAGGCCTGCGTGCGACGAACACCACGCCCACGATGCCGGCTGCCGCACCGATGAGCGCCGGCAGCAGCAGGACCTGCAGGAGATAGAGCGCGACTTCAGGAAGCATGGGTCACTCCGCCTTCGTCTCGTCGGCCTCGAGCCCGATCACGAGCTTGACCTCGTCACCCAACGCCTTCGGCGGCTTCTCGATGCCCCAGGTCATGCCGAACTCGCTGCGCTTGATCGTGAGTTGGCACTCGAAGCCGACCTTCCTGCCGGTGGGACCCTTGCCCACGCCGGTCACGACGCAATCGACCGTGACGGGCTTGGTCACGCCGTGCAGCGACAGGTCGCCGGTGAGCGTCCAGTGGCGTTCGCCCACGCGCGTGCCCGCCGTCGTGGTGAACCCGATTTCCGGGAATTCCTTGGCATTGAAGAAGTTCGGGCCCTTCAGGTTGCCGTCGAGCTTCTCGCTGCCGGTGTCGACCTGCTCGACCTTCGCGATGGCCTTGATCATCGGCGCGGATGCATCATCCAGCGGCCAGCTCACGGAACCCTCGACGCCGTTGAAGCGACCCCAGAACTGCCCCGCCTCCAGGTGCTGGATGCGGAAGAGCGGAACTGCCCCGCCTCCAGGTGCTGGATGCGGAAGAGCGCCATGCTGTGCACGGGGTCGAGCGTCATCGCTGCAGCGGCAGGCTGCGCCGCCTGCGCAGCGAGGGCAACCGGTTGCATCACCGCGACGGGCGCCACGGTCGGCTCGATCGCCGCGAGGGCAAGCACGGGAACGGCGATCAGTGACGGAACGAGGATCAGGGTGCGCATGCGAGCCTCCGTTGGGTCGCAGGATCATACGGAGCACTCCATGCCGGGTATCGATGCATCCCGGCGAATCGCGTGCAACCGCCGATGGGGTCGATGGCCACTCGAGCGAGGCGAGTGCACCCGGCGGCGCGCGTCAGGACGCCAGCGCCTGATGACCCACGATTTCCAGCCCGAAGCCATGCAGCCCGGGCAACGCGCGCGGATGGTCCGTGAGCAAGCGCAGCCGTGACAGGCCCAGGTCGCGCAGGATCTGTCCACCGATGCCGTACTCGCGCTCGCTCATCGGTTGCGCCTTGCCGCCGATCCCGCCCGGACGGGTGAGGTCAGGCGAGTTCACGTCGTCGCCGGCGGCCCGCCGGATCGCATGCAGCCGTCATCGGTCTCCTCGGGGCGCAGGTACACGAGCGCGCCGCGTCCGGCCGCGCGGATCGCGCGCAGCGAGGCGCGGATCGTCTCCTGTCCGCTGCGATCACCCGCTGCGGCGGCACCGAAGATGTCACCGAGCACATCGCGGCGGTGCATGCGCACCAGGACCGGATCGTCGATCGTCGGCACCACGCCGCCGGCACCCGGGGCGAGCACCGTGAACTCGCCCTCGGGCGTCATCACGCGTTCGCCGGTCACCGGCTCGATCCGGCGCACCAGGCTCTCGCTGCGCAGCCGCCACTCGATCACCTGCTCGACCGAGCACATCTTGAGCCCGTGCTGCGTACAGAGCAGTTCAAGATCGGGCACGCGGGCCATCTCGCCGTCCTCGCGCACGACCTCGATGATGCAGGCCGCGGGGCGCAGTCCGGCCAGCCGGCAGAGATCCACGCTGCCCTCGGTCTGGCCCGTGCGCACGAGCACGCCGCCGTCGCGGGCGCGCAGCGGGTTGATGTGTCCGGGGCGCACGAAGTCATCCGGCCGCGACGCGGGATCGCACATCAGGTGGATCGTCTTCACGCGGTCGCGCGCGCTGATGCCCGTGCCGACGCCATGCCTGGGATGACCGTCCACGCTCACCGTGAAGGGCGTCGCGCGCAGGCTCGTGTTGATCGCCGCCTGCGGCACCAGGTCCAGGCGCTCGCACGATGCACCATCGAGCGCCACGCAGAGGTACCCCGCACCCACGCGCGTCATGAAGTTGACCTGCTCCACCGTCAGCGATTCGGCCGCACACACGAAGTCGCCCTCGTTCTCGCGGTTCTCGTCGTCGACCATGACCACGATGCGGCCGGCACGGAGTTCGTCGAGGATCTCGGGGATGGGGCTCAGCGGCATGGAAGGGAAAGCGTAGCCGCGCGGGCCGTACGATCACGCCATGACCACGTCCTCCGTCGCCAAGCGGACCGCACGCACCGCCGCGAAGCCCACCTCGAAGCGGGCCTCGAAGCCAGCGGCCACACCGACCGCACACGCCCCCGTGCTCACGGCGTCGCAGCACGCACGCATGATGCGGTGGTTACTGGAACTCACTGCGCTCCCCACGGCGGCCGGCCGCGAGCACCGCGTCATGGCCTGGATCGACCAGTGGCTCATGGCGCGCGCCGATCAGCTGGCGGTGCGGCGCGACGATGCCGGCAACTACCTGATCACGCGGCGCGACCTGCCGCGCGGCGCACAGCAGGTGCTCATGACGGCGCACCTGGATCACCCGGCGTTCGTCGTCACGCGCATCGAGCGTGGCCGCGTGCACCTGGAGTTCCGCGGCGGCGTGCTCGATGCGTACTTCGCCGGCGCCAGGCTCGAGGCCTTCGACGCGGGCGATGCGCATCATGCGCTGCGCATCGAGCGTGCTGACCTCAAGGCCACGCCCTTCAAGACCGTGATCGCCATGCCCACGGGCACCGCGG
>JBEGNG010000353.1:0-2881 GCA_041182645.1 Planctomycetota bacterium | reverse complement strand
TTGTCGAGTACTTGGCCAAACGCCATGGAGCGCTCGTGCCCCACTTCTAGGCGCATGCCATCGTCAGGACCGATGTTCCAGCACCCCGCACCAATGAACAAGTGGGTTGGCCTGTTTGGGCCAACCCGCCTTGGGAACTCTCTGATCCAAACGGCTTCGAGCGGTGGTGCCGCTACCCCCGCCCCTCGTCCGCCGTCAGCGCCTGCAGGTAGGCCTGGTATGCGTAGACGCGGTCGCGCTGCCTTCCGCTGGTCTCGCGCAGGACGCCGATGCGCTCGAGCACCTCGACCGCCTTGCGCGCGGTGGGCGCGGTGGTGCCCAGCAGCGTCGTTGCCTTCGGCACCGTCACGATGGGATTCGACGGCAGCAGGTCGAGCAGGTGGATGGCCGCCACGGTGGCGCCCGCGTGCGACATGAGTCGGCCACGGTCCTTGCCCGTGAGCGCGAAGATGCGCTGGGCGACGGCGACGCCGTCCTGGGCGGCCTCCTCGACGCACGTCAGGTAGAACTGGGTCCATCCTTCCCAGTCGCCGTCGGTGCGCACGGCGGAGAGCCGGTCGTAGTACTCGCGCTGGTGGTGCTTGAATGAGTGGCTCAGGTACAGGATGGGCGACCGCATCACGCCCCAGTGCTCGAGGAGCAGGGTGATGAGCAGGCGGCCGATCCTGCCGTTGCCGTCCAGGAATGGGTGAATCGTCTCGAACTGCACGTGCGCCAGGCCGGCCTTGAGGAGCGGCGGAAGCGGATCGCGCCCGTGAATCCATCGGTCGAGATCCGCGAGCAGCCCAGGCACCGCATCCGCCGGCGGGGGCACGAAGCGCGCATTCCCGGGCCGCGTGCCGCCAACCCAGTTCTGGCTCGTTCGGATCACACCGGGCTTCTTGTCGCCGCCGCGCCGGGTTCCAGCATCCTTCATGAGGCGCCGGTGCGCTTCGCAGAGCAGCCGGGCGCTCAGCGGCAGGCCCTTGGGCTTCGCGAGCTCGCGGCGTGCGTAGGTCAGTGCCTCGACATAGTTGCAGACCTCCGCCGCGTCGTCTTCGTGCGTGGCGCGCGCGGTGGCCTCGAACTCCAGCACGTCGCGCAGCGTTGCCTCGGTGCCCTCGATCTGGGAGGTCAGCACGGCCTCCTTCCTGACGAAGCCGTACAGGAACCACTCGGTGCTGGGCACCATGCTCGCGGCCACCTCGAGCCGACCGATGGCCGCCATGGCGCGTGCGCAGACAGCGTCGATGGGGCCCTCGACGCGGAGCGCGGGTCCAGCGGGAGGCAGCGCACATGGCACGAATGCGCGCACGGTCTCGCCGGCGTCAGTGGATCTCCGGTAGTGGCCGGTGGTGCGGGGCATGAGGAAGCGCTCCTTGCTCAGGGCATCATGCTAGGAAACGATCGCTTCCTAGTCAACGGCGCAAGGAAAGGATCGTTTGCTTGGCGCCGTCGAGGGCCCTGTCAACGAAAGGGCCCGCCTCAACCCACCACGGCCGGCTCGAGCAACGTCACGCGCGCGGTCTTGCCTTGCGCGTCGAGCTCGGTTCGCGCCCGAGTTCCCCGCGGATCGCCTCGAGCAGGAGTTCCTCGACCGGGATCGGGCATCCTTCGTCCGACCAGTGCTCGACCCGCCCCCAGACGAGCCCTGCGATCCTCGAGAAGACGCCGAGCGCCGCGAGGTGACGGAATGCGCGCTCCGCCTGCGTCGGCGATGTCGTCATCTCCTCGATGAAGAGCACCGTGCCGTCGAGGTCCGGCATCTCCGGCGTCCCGGCGTTCGATCGGAGGGTATTGAGGTTGACGACGATCGCCGGTCCCTCGGCAGCGCCGCGCGTCACAGTGCGCCACCCTGCGTGCGGCTCCCAGCGCCGCGGCTCGGTGCGCCAGGCGTCGGTGCGGGCGTCGCGCATGTGCCGGCTCCAGCGTGACGGGGGCGCCAGTTCGCGCGGTCCCATGAGGTGCCGCATCGTCGCGTCGAGGAACGAGTCCACCATCTCGTGCGGGAGCTCCGGCCATTCGCCGAAGCTCGGCATCACGGCTGGGCCATAGAAGGTCGAGAGGCCCGCATGGCGCATGAAGGCCAGGTGAAGCGAGGTGATGTCGCTGAAGCCGCAGAAGATCTTCGGGTTCGCGCGCACCGCTGCGAAGTCGATGAATGGCACCAGGCTCGACGAGTTTGAGCCGCCGATCGTGGTGATGATCGCGCGCACCTCCGGGTTCGCGAACAGCGCGTTGATTTCCTCGGCGCGCTCGCGCGGCGTGCCGGACCGCGCGCCCTGCGCGGTCGCGCGCGCCGTGAGGTCGCCCTCGACCACCCGGAAACCGAGCCGGCGCAGCTCCGAGACGCCATGCAGGTACTTCGCCCGGAACGCCACATGGGCGGGGAACGACGGCGTGCAGATGCCGATGGTGTCCCCGGGGCGAAGGGCAGGCGGGCGGAAGAGCGGCTGCATGGCTGAGCAGTCAGATGCGGATCACGTTCTCCCTCGACCCCGCCTGCCAGGACCTCGACGCCATCCACGGCATGCTGGCCGCGACCTACTGGTCGCCGAACATCCGCCGCGAGGTGGTCGCCGAGGCGCTCCGCCACAGCATCACGGCGGTCGCCATCGACGACGCCACGGGCGCTACGGTCGGCCTTGCGCGCGTCGTCACTGATCGCGCGACCTTCGCCTGGCTCTGCGATGTGGTCGTCGATGAACGCTTCCGCGGCCAGGGCCTCCCGCGGCGCATGATCGAGGAACTCGAGCGTCTCCCGTCGCTGCAGGCCGTCCGGCGCTGGGCGCTGGCAGGTCGGCAACGCATGAAGCAACCAGCAAAACGGAGCAACTGATGGACATCCTCTTCCTTCTCAAGCCCGGATTCACCGACAGCGCCCGCGACGGCGAAGGCAAGC
>JBEGNG010000352.1:0-2730 GCA_041182645.1 Planctomycetota bacterium | reverse complement strand
CGGCAGCCTGAGCGAGGAACGCGAGCGCTTCGAGCGCACGATCGCCCGCCGCGACAAGGTCTACGGCCTGCTCGACCGCACCGCATGGCGGTGGAGCGAAGCCGTCGAGCGCATGCACGAGCAGCAGGATCCCCCGCCGCCGGAATCGCCGCCGGGCTGAGCCCGCTCAGAGCGGCCGGCGCTTGGGTTCGCCGTCGCCGCGCGGATACATCTTGGGCGCACCGCGCAGCTTCTCGACCGCGACGATCGTGCCCGTCGGCGTGCGCACGCTCTCCACGACCTGGGCGTGCAGCGAATGCAGCGCCTTCTTGCTCTCGTCGATCTCGGCCGCGATGCAGTATTCGAGCAGGATCGGCAGCCGCGCCACGGCCCTGCTCACGCAGAGGTCGAAGCGCTCGCGCAGCTCCGGTCGGTGCCCCGCCACCTCGGCGCGCAGGTTCACGACCGGGCATCGGTCCGTGAGGCCGAGATCCGCCACGCACTGCTGCAGGAACTCGCACTTGCGGCCGGTCGCCTCGAGCAGCGTCATGCGCAGTTCCGGCACCGCCAGCGCCAGCGGGATCCCGGGCAAGCCGCCGCCGGTACCGACATCGATCGCGGTCGCCGCCCCGGTCGAGGCGACCCACGGCAGGAGCGACAGGCTGTCGACGACGTGCCGGTGCCAGGCGTCCTCGCCTTCGGGCACCGCCGTCAGGTTCATGGTGGCGTTCGCTCCGTACAGCGCATCGAGGTAGCGCCCGAGCGCGTCCAGGTCCTGCGGCTCGAGCTCCACGCCGAGCACGCCGAGTGCATCGATCGCCGATTGCGGTGCGTTCATGGTGCCAGCCACCCCACGATGCCGCCCTCGCGCGGGCGGCGATCATCATCGAACTCGAACGACTCGCGCTTCACGCCGCGCGGCTTCCAGAGCGCGAGCCCGTAGACGAGGCCGACCAGCATCCAGGAGACGACCAGGCTGCTGCCGCCGTAACTCACGAAGGGCAGCGTGATGCCGGCGATCGGCAGCGCACCGATGTTCATGCCGGTGTTGATGATCGCCTGCGCACCGACCAGGCACCCTGCGCCGACGGCGACGAGCCGCGACCAGGGGTCATGCGTGTGGTGCGCCACCAGGAAGCAGCCGATCGAGAACACGGCGACGAGCCCCCACACGCCGATCGCGCCCGCCATGCCCCACCGGCAGCAGATCACGCTGAAGACCATGTCGTTGTGGTCCTCGGGAAGCCGGTTGCGCTCGATGAGGACCGACGCCTCGTCGGCAGGCATGCCCCACATGCCGCCCGCACCGATCAGCGTGGTCGCCCGGTCGGCCTGGTAGCCGATGTCGTTGCGGTAGCGCGTGTCGCCCTGGAGCTGCGCGATGTAGGCGTCGACGCGGGCACGCTGGTGCGGCTTGAGCACGCCCCCGAAGAAGGCCGCCGGCGCGACCAGCGCGGCACACAGCGCGAAGAGCGCGATGTGCCGCTTGCGGCAGCCTGCAGCGAGCAGGACCCCCACCAGCACGGGGACGAACAGCAGCGTGGTGTCGAGGTCCGGCTCGAGGGCAATGAGCGCCGCAGGCACGAGCGCCAGGAACCCCGGCAGCAGCAAGCCGCGCAGCGTGCGGTGGCTGCGGGTGCGCTGCAGCAGCGTGGCCAGCATGAGCAGGAACGCCACCTTGGCGATCTCCGCGGGCTGGATGTCCGTGATGCCCAGGCTGATCCAGCGCCGCGCGCCGTTGCGGGCGCGGACGATCGACTCGGGCACGCCGGGCGCGATCACGATGAGCAGGAGCAGCACCGAACCAGCGAACAAGAATGGGCTCCAACGCTCAAGGTTGGATGGACGGCACCACGGTGACCACCCCACTGCAGCTGCCGCGGCCACGCCGACCAGCAGGTAGACCAGGTGCCGCGACGCGAAGCCCGGTTCGGTCGTGCCGATCGCCACGACGCCGATGATCGAGAGTGCGAGCGCGGGCAGCACCACGAGGATGCCGGGGTTCAGCACGCGCTCCAGGCTCGGCTCACGCGCGGCGAGCCGCTGCCCCGGTACTCGTTGGCGGCCAATCGTCCCATCAGCGCACGCCCCTGGCGGACGCGATGCCCTCGTCGGACTGGGGTGCATCGGGGAACTGGACCTGGCTGCGCGACCGGAGCGCATCACCGAGGTAGCCCTCGTCTGCGCACGCACGCACCAGCGCCGCAGCGATCGGGCCCGCGGTCTTGCCGCCGCCGCCCCCGGAACGCGATCCGCGGGCGGCCGTCCGCGCGGGCGCCGGCGAAGCCTGCCGCCCACGCATGGTCCTTCGCCGTGATGATCCGGGACGAACCATCGGGTTCCTTCACCACGATCGGGCTCGTCTCGGCCGTGCCCGACTTGCCCCACACGCGGATCGCCGGCATGTCGAAGACCGGTGCGCGCTGGGCCTTGGCCCCGACGTGATGCAGCGTGCCGTACTCGGCATCGACGGACATCCGCAGGCCTTCGGTGATCGACTGCATCATCGCGTCGGGCACGCCCAGATCGACCCGCGAACCCGCACCGCCTCGCAGGACGCTCGGTCGGATGAAGATCCCCCCGCGGGCCAGCGCCCCGTACGCGCTCGCCACCTGCAGCGGCGTCACGCGCATGTCGCCCTGGCCGATCCCAAGCGAAATGGTCGTCTGGCGATCCTTGGACGACTCGATCGCCATCAGGTCGCGCTGGCGGATCGAACCCGCCGATTCGCCCACGCGCACCCAGCGGCCG
>JBEGNG010000351.1:0-2695 GCA_041182645.1 Planctomycetota bacterium | reverse complement strand
GCGCAGGTTCGCATCCCACACCACCGCCGGATCAGGCTGCGCTTCCACCAACGTCGCCCAGCCGGGAGTGATGATCGACACGTACGAGAATGCTGCCGGCGCGACCAACAGTCCCCCCGGCGTCTGAAGCCGCACATCGACACTCGTACCAGCCGTACCGGCAGGCGCGATGGCGTTGACCTGGGTCGCCGAGACCTGCGTGAACGACTGGGCAGGAGAATCACCGAACCACACCGCACTGGTGTTGGCCAGGAATGCCCCGGTGATCACGACCGCACCGCCCCCCTGCGCCGCCCCAACGCCGGGCACCACACCCGTGATGGATGAGTTGGAATAGGAGTAGGCGTTGGCCAGCGAACCCACCCGACCATTCGCGGTCACGGTGACGTCGACCGCACCCGCTGATGCCGCCGGAGTCACCGCGGTCAGGGTCGTCGAGTTGACGACGGTGACCTGCGTCGCCGGCGCGCCCCCAAGCAGCACCGACGAGACACCAGTGAAGTACGCGCCACTGATCGTGATCGGGGTACCGCCAACGATGGTTCCCACGTTCGGCGTGACGCCGCTGACCACCGGCGCACATGGCCCCCAGGCACCGAGCAGGACAGCCAGGTCACCGCCATCAACGGCTCCACTCCCGTCGACGTCAGCCGCACAGCCAGCGCATGGCCCCCATGCCGCCAGCAGTTCCGCAAGATCGGTCCCATTGACGGCGCCAGTCGGGACCACGTCACCCGGGCACTGGGCCGCGGCCGGCCGCGCCAGCAGCGTGGCCAAGGCAACCGCCAGCGCCATGAGTGGAGGATGAACCACGGCCACGAACCCAGTGCGCATCATGAATCTCCTCAGGGCCGCAGGAATGTGCGGCCTCCGAAGAGACCCAACACCCTGCGCGAAGGACAGCGACATCACTGCAAGGAGGACCATGGGCGCACGCTAGCACGCACCGAGCCGGGGTGATCCACCGAACTCATCTCGCGTTCCGCGAGACGATCGAACACGGGCGAGCCCGCGATCCCCCGCGCTCAGTGCCCGGCCGCAGGCTTCGCGGCCGTGCCGAAGATCGCGGGCCACGGGTTCACGTTGTGGCACGCGCGGCCGGTCTTCTCGACGTAGTCCTGGTGGTACTCCTCGGCGGGGTAGAACTCGCGCGCCATCTCGACCTGCGTCACGATCGGCTTCTTGAAGGCGTTGCGCGCGGTCAGGTCAGCCACGAAGGCCTTGGCCTGCTCGAGCTGCTGCGGGCTCGTGCAGAAGACCGCGCTGCGGTACTGCTCGCCGACATCGGGCCCCTGCCGGTTCAGCGTCGTGGGATCGTGCATCTGGAAGAAGCCCTCGAGCAGCTGGCGGTAGGTGATCACCGTGGGGTCGTAGACCACCTTCACGCTCTCGGCGTGGCCGGTCGTGTCGGTGCAGACTTCCTTGTAGGTGGGGTCCTTGGTCTTGCCCTGCTGGTAGCCGCTCTCGGCGCTGATCACGCCGGGCGCCTGCTGGAAGATGTGCTCGACGCCCCAGAAGCAGCCTCCGGCGAAATAGGCGGTCTCGGTCTTCACGGGTTCTCCTCCTGCGGGCCACGGTTGGCCCTTGTCGACGAACTGCAGGCTCGCGCTGTTCAGGCAGTAGCGCAGGCCGGTGGGACGGGGGCCATCCTCGAACACGTGGCCCAGGTGCGCGCCGCAACGGGCGCAGTTGATCTCGGTGCGTTCCATGCCGTGGCTCGAGTCCGGACGCTCGGCGACATGCAACGGGTCGAAGGTCGTGTAGAAGCTCGGCCAGCCCGTGCCGGAGTTGAACTTGTGCGCACTCGTGAAGAGCGGCAGCCCGCACACGATGCAGCAGTACGAGCCGTCCTTCTTGTTGTCGAGGAGGTTGCCGCAGAACGCGGGCTCGGTGCCGGACTTCTGCGTGACGCGGTACTGCTCGGGCGTGAGCTTGGCGGCGAGTTCCTCGACCTTGGCCTTGGCGTACGGCGTGACGTCCCAGCCGGCGCGTGAATAGACGTGCTTGGTGGTGGACGGCTTCATGTCGGGTTGCGCAGCCTTCGGCGGCGTGCCGGCGGCGGATGCACCGGGCAGGTCATCGATCACGCCGCGCCGCATGCCCTCGCGCGCGGCGAAGGCGCCGTAGACGGCGACGACGGCAGCCAGGACGACGGTGGCGATCAGGCTTCGGCTCATGCGCGAAGGATAGGACGCTGGGGCGAACATCGTCACACCAGGCGCGTATCACGCGTTGGGTTCACCGGCGTTCGCCGCGATTCCCCGGGTTGGTGCTTGCCACTGCCCCGCGGGACCGTACGATCCCCCCTCTTTGGCAATTCGGGCCCGACCTGGCTTCGACCGGCCATGTCGTTCATGCAGTGGCGCGTCGTGGAGCATCCCGGCCACGTAAAAAGGATGCAACACTTACGACTGCCAACACGCAGTACGCTCTTGCGGCCTAATTAGTGCCGCACGGCAAACCCCTGACGTCCGATGAGGGGGGCGCCGCAACACATCGGGCTGGGTTCCCGGGGCTGGCATGCTTCCGGGAGCCGACACTCGCATGCCATGGTCCACGCCATGCGGCCACCCAGCAGCGGCGCGGACCGAGATGGAAGAGGTGGATACACGCGTAGATGCTGCATGGCCGCTGGTTCGGCACGGGGGTTCAACTCCCCCCGGGTCCATTCGTCCTGCTCGATCCGCCGCGCTCC
>JBEGNG010000350.1:0-3433 GCA_041182645.1 Planctomycetota bacterium | reverse complement strand
CGTCCACACGTGGCCGTCGTAGAAGAGTGCGACCGGCGTGGCCGAGGCCGATGCGTTGTAGGCGTACGTCGTGGCAGTGGGGCCGAAGCTGCCCATCGGCGGCGTGCCTCCCTGGCACCAATTGTGCTCGAGCACGAGGGTCTTCAGCTCAGGGTGGGCCGCCCCAAAAAGCGCCTGGCGGCGGTATGCGTCGGCGAAGGACGACGGCGACCGGAAGCCGCCTTGCGAGGGAGCGCGGAAGACCTGCGGATCCCACATCGCGGAGCTCGCCATGGCGTAGCTGCTGGGTGGGATCGTTGGGTTGGAGAACACGAACTCGCCCGGGTAGTCGAAGTTCGGGGCAGCGGCGCGGTAGGCCGATCGATCGTTCGGTGCCCAGTAGGTCGGATCCCAGAAGCGCCCATTGAGGTAGTTGTGGAGCGAGCGGACGTTCATGAGGCGCCACCCGCCGTTGGCCCCGGCCGAGCTGCCGAAGTCCATGGGTTGGTACTGAGGCCAGTTGCCGCAATTCCCCGGATAGCTCGGCGGACACGCGGGCCCGTTGAGCCAGTAGGCCCAGGTGCCGCCTGACAGGTCCATGCCCAGGATGACTTGCGGTGGGCACTCGAGCGCCACGTACTGGCTGCAGTTGCCGCCCGTCAGGCCGAACTCGGTCTTGTGGGTGCACCACTGCAGGCCGTTGTGGTCCATGGCGTAGAGCGCGTGCGCGGCGCCGAGCTGCATGGAGTTGGCCATCGAGACGGCCGTGCCGCTGGCTGGGCGCAAGGCGCCGGCGGTGGCCGAGACCACACCGATCAGCAGGGTGGCAGAGCCAACGGTGACAGCAACATCCACGATGGTCATGGCGCGTCGAGAACCGATGTGAGCGGCGTGGGGCATGGAGCGAACTCCAGGTCAGGATGTGCGGCGCAACGACCCGGGGCACCGCGTGGGGCAGAGGTGGTCCGGCCGACGACGACCGGAGGCCGCCACAGTGTGACCCGACCGGGTGGCAGGGTCAAGGGTGGATCCGGGGATTTACCCGATGATCACGACGAGCCGGCGTGGCGCGGGGCGTACCGACCCGGGCGCCTCAGTTCGCCATCGCCTTGCGCAGCGCGGCGAAGCCGTCCTTGATCACCTGATCGCCGGCGGCGCGAATGATGGTGGTGCCCGACCGCGCTCACCAGTCCGCTCATCTTCACGATCGTGGCGGTCCAGGCCATCTGCGTGCCGGTGCCGTGCGGGACAAGATCCATCTTCGTCTCGACACTGAACGCGGTGCCGATGCCGGTCGCATCGACGCGGATCGTCACGTGCTCATCGGGGCGCTTCTCGACCAGCGTGAAGGTCATCTTCAGCGTGGTACGGATGAAGCTGAAGCCGGGCTTGACCTGGCACAGCACGCTGTCGGGGCCCGTGCGCGTGGCGCTCACCATGCCGGGCACGACCTTGCTCAGCGCATCGAGATCGGTCAGGAAGGCAAACGCCTTGGCAGGGGGGGCGTCCAGGAGTTCGGTGCCGCTGAAGGGCTCGTGCGTGGCCATGGGCGGAGTCTAGGCCCCGGCCAAAGGCTCGACATGCAGCGCACCATGCAGCCGCGATGCGGCCCGTCATGCAGCCCGACCGGAGCCCGCCACGCAGCCCACCGTGCCGGCGATCTCCGCTGATGCCGCATCCCCGAGCCGCCGCCGCTGCTGCCGGTCGAGCTCGATGATCGCCGATTGCGCATCCGCGAGCCGATTATGGTCGTTCTCTCGAAGTTCCGGGCGACCATTGCGCTCGTCGCGACTCTTCATAGAATGAACCGTTTCTTGGGGTTCTTCATGCCATGGCGTCTCCCGCACATCCTTGACGCGACGTCCCGTCGCACCAAGCAATGGCTCATGGTGGGCTGGGATGCCTCCACGGCTGCGCTGGCGCTCTTGGGCGCGGTGGCGCTGCGCCTGGGCACCGCCACGCCGTGGACCAGCGTGCCTTGGTGGGAAATCGTCGCGTTCGCATGCCTGGTGCCGGTGGCGTTCCAGCTGCTTGGTCTCTACCGCGAGATCACGCGGTACGTGGGTCCGCGCGTGGCCTTCACGATCGGGCAGGGCACGGTGGTGGCGTGCGTGGCGTTTGCCATGCTGCTCTTCACCACGCCTGACCGAGGTGGCGGCTTCCCGCGCACGGCAGTGCCGATCGCCGGGCTCATGGTGCTTCTGTCGAGCGGGGGCGTGCGGTTGGTGGTCCGCCACCTGCTGCGCGCGACCGTCGCCGGCACGCGTCGCGTGGCGATCTACGGTGCCGGCGATGCCGGCGCCGGGCTCATGGTCGCCATGGCGCAGGATGCCGCCACCCGGGTCGTTGCATTCTTTGATGACAGTCCACGCCGCGCCGGCGGGGCGATCCGCGGGGTGCCCATCTTCACCACGGATGGGCTGCGCGAGCGCTTGGTGCGCATGGATGTGCAGGCGTTCCTGGTGGCGCTTTCGCCCTCGGCCCGCCGCCAGCAGCACGCGGTGCTTGAGCAGGTCAACCTGATGGGCATCCCGGTGCTCGTCGTCCCCACGCTCGCCGAGATCCACGGCGGCCAAGTGCGTGTGGATCAGCTTCGGCCCGTGGCGCTGGAAGACCTGCTCGGCCGCGAGCCGGTGGCGCCCGATCGTGCGCTGCTGAGCGCCGATGTCACGGGCAAGGTCGTGATGGTCACGGGTGGCGGCGGTTCGATCGGCAGCGAGCTCTGCCGCCAGATCGCTGCGCTCGGGCCCAAGTCGCTGGTCATCATCGACCACGGTGAATTCAACCTGTTCCAGATCGACAGCGAGATGAGCCGCCTGGTCGCGCAGGGTGCGCCCGGCGGCGCGCGCGTGCAGCTGGTGCGTCAGATCATCGCGCAGCACCTGCCCGACACGATCTACCACGCGGCTGCCTACAAGCACGTGCCGATCGTCGAAGACAACGAGGCCGAGGGCGCCGAGGTCAATGTGCTGGGCACGCTCCGTGTAGCCGAGGCCGCGATCCGTCACAGCGTGGCCAAGGTCGTGCTGGTCAGTACCGACAAGGCCGTGCGCCCCACGAGCGTGATGGGCGCCACCAAGCGCATGGGCGAAATGGTGCTGCAGGCTCTGCAGGCGGAGTTGGATGCGGCTGGGCGGTCGGGTGGTGATGGCGCGGGCAGTGCGGCCGCCGGCACCCCACAGACCGCGGGTGCCGCGCCAGACCGCGCCAGTTCATCGATCGCCGAGTTGCTCGATCAGCGTGCGCAACGCTGGCGTGCGCGCGGGCGCGGGGTGAACGAGGATCGCGGTGCGGGTGCGCCGCGGCGCACGGTGTTCACCATGGTGCGCTTCGGCAATGTGCTGGGGTCAAGCGGCAGCGTGGTGCCGATCTTCCGCGAGCAGATCGCGCGCGGCGGTCCGGTCACCGTCACCCATCCCGAGGTCACGCGCTACTTCATGACCATCCCTGAGGC
>JBEGNG010000349.1:0-2518 GCA_041182645.1 Planctomycetota bacterium | reverse complement strand
CGAGCGTCCAGTACCCCGCGGTGGGGATGGTGATCCAGCCGTTGAAGGTCGCCCCCACGTTGTCCGCGCGGCCACTGCCGGCGAAGGCATCGGTCGTCGATCCGTAGTTGATGGTCTCGACGACGGCCGTGCCGTACGGCTCGAGCAGCGAATAGTCGGGCAGCGACGTCGGCGAGGTGAGCTCGAACCATCCCATCACCCTGCACGACGACGGCAGGTCGCGCGACCGCGACCTCGATCGTGACCTGCTCCGAGCTCGTCGCACCGCTCAGTGGCTCGACCAGCGTGTAGAGCAGCGTCTGGTTGCCCGCCGAGGGCCCCAGATCATCGATCACAAGCACGTCGCGTGCACCGCCCTCGCCGGGCACGAGCCGCACCGCGCGACCGGTGCTGGTCACCGCATCGAACGACTCGATCCGCAACGCATCCATGTTGGGGTCGAAGTCGTTGGCGAGCACGTCGAGCGTGATCGCCGCGCCGGCGATGCCGCGCACGCGGTCGGCGCGCGCCACCGGGGGTGCAGGCAGGAGCGCGCTGCGTGCGGTCTCGACGGCCCTGCGCAGGTTGATCCGACCCCATCCGAACTCCTCGCCGTTGACCGTGCCGCCCCAGACGTCGCACGAATGCATGAGCACGTGTTCGGCGTGCGCGGCGGTGAGCTGCGGATTCGCCGAGCGCACCAGCGCCAGTGCGCCGTTGGTGACCGGCGTCGCCATGCTCGTGCCGCTGGCGAAGCCGTACGTGCCGTCCCGGATCGAACTCAGGATCGAGACGCCGGGCGCGAACAGGTCGACGCCGCGCCCGAAGCCGCTGAAGCTCGCACGCTGGTCGGACTGGTTGCTCGCCCCGACCACGAGCACGCTGGGGAAGTCCCAGCCCGCATGGTCGGTCGCCGAGTTCCCGGCGGCCCACAGCATGCTGGCACCGAGCGACCGCACGTACTGGCCGGTCGTTTCGATGGGGTCGTAGCCGATGCCCGAGTAACTGGTCGAGATGACCTTCGCCCCGTTCTCGGCGGCCCACTGCACACCCTGCAGCAGGTTCTCGTAGCTCGCCCCGCCGTTGGAGGCCTCGCTCACGCGGATCGGCATGATGCGGAAGTTCCACCCCATGCCGCTCACGCCCACGCCGTTGTTGCCGGCGGCGGCTGCGCATCCGGCCACGTGCGTGCCGTGGCCGTTGATGTCATCCATGATGCCGCCGTCGGCCTCGGCGAGGTCGCTGGCGCTGTTGAACCCGGGCACGCGGTTGAGCAGGTCCTCGTGCGTGACGATGCCGGTGTCGGTGACGGCGATGATCACGCCCTCGGCCTGGTCGGCGCGGTGCAGGTCCCACGCCTCGGCGGACTGCATCATCGGGTGGTGCCACTGCTCGACGAAGCGAGGATCGTTGGGCTCACCGCACGGGTAGACCGTCCAGTTCGGGCACGCGTACTGGAAGAGCCCCGTCGACATGAGCTCCGAGGCTGCTGCGTTCTCGGCGATTCCCGGCAGCATCGGCCCGACGCCCACCGAGATCACCCATTCGTCGGTGCGATCGTTGCGGCGCGCGGGCCAGGCCGCGAGCCGCTTGACCGCAGACGCCCGCCGCGTGGCATCGAGCGACTGCAGCGGGCGCACGATGAGCTCACCCGAGAACTCCCGCTCACCACGGACCTCGGTGAAATCCACGGGCGCGGCGAGCGCGGTCAGCATCAGCACGATCGGGGCGTGGGCGGGCATCGACGAAGTATGGACGGGTCCACGGCGCTCGACAACCCGGCCCGGCGGATTCGGCGAAGGTTCTCGGGACGCTTCAGGCCCCGACCGACCACGCCGTGAGCAGCGCGCCGAGGTCGGCGCCATCCACCATGCCGTCACCAGTGATGTCGGCTCCGCAGGCCGAGCATGCCCCCCAGCTGGTGAGCACGATGCCCAGATCGGCACCATCGACGTCGCCATCGCCGTCCAGGGGCACCATCGACGTCGCCATCGCCGTCCAGGTCCGACGGTGACGAGGGCTGTCCGGTGACCCCCATGCAGAGCCCGGCTCCGAGTCCGGACGACTGCCAAGTCACGCCGTCAAGTTGCGTCAGGCAGGTGTACCCCTGTCCCGAGCTGGCGAAGTTCCAGACCGGACTGCTCCCACCGGGAGCCGTCGATTGGAGCACGAACCAGTACTTCTTCCCGGCGCGCAGCTGTGGTCTTGCGGTGCTGACCACTGAGTGCTGCACGGGGTTCCATCCACTCGCCTGCGTGGCAATCGTCCAGGTCTCGAGCGCCTGACCCGAGGGTCGGCTCGCAGCACCGGTTCCCGAGTCAGCCTCGATGCTCACGGTGATCGGCGCGCCGGGCTGGGATGCGTTGTTCATGATCCAGAAGCTGGCGCCCGTGAGGTCGGCGTCGATGCCGCAGGTGAAGCGCTGCGCAACCGACTGGCTCGTCGAGACGTCGGCGCCCCACAACCCGAAGGACCCACCGAAGGGTCCATTGCTCGAGTAGAGCGTGTCGGCGGAAGCCGGCATCACCACGGCCAGCAT
>JBEGNG010000348.1:0-2637 GCA_041182645.1 Planctomycetota bacterium | reverse complement strand
GGGATGGACCGAAGGATCACCTCGTTGCCCGGCACGACGACGACCACGCGCTCGGGCATGAGTTCGTGCAGCCAGGGTGCCAGGTCCTCGATGCCGCTGCCCTCGCCGCAGTCCGGGCCGAACTCGCCCGCCTGCTCGAACTGCACGCCGAGCGGCCCGAAACGCACGAGCAGCGCCTTCCAGCGCTCGCCGTCGGGGCGGAGCACCGCGGCGAGGTCTGCTGCGACGGTTGGCTTGGCGGCGGGCTTCTTCACGGTTCGAGGTACTCCAGGATCGTCACGGGCAACGTTGAACGATCGACGACGACGATCATTTCAACCTCCGTGCCGGTTCCGGGGGCACGCCCCCGACTGGTGATGGTGTACACGGAACTCTGGGTGTCCATCGTCCGGGCCATCAGGGCCGCATCCTGGGGGCTCAGGCCGTCGATCCGGGCGAGTTCTCCCAGGGTCGTGATGCCCGTCGAGGTGTCGCGCCGGTCGATGATGCGCTGGGCCACCTTGGGCTCGAGCCCGTACACCCGCTCCAGCACCGCCTTCGACACGGTGTTGATGTTGACGCGACCGACCTCGCCCGGCTTGGGGGCCTGGGTCACGCACTCGCGCAGCACCGCGTCGAGCTGCTCGGGCTTCAGGAGGGCCGACTGCTGGGCGGCCGGCGCCTGTGATCGCCCTGCGCTCGAGCGGCCGCTCCTGCCCCGCGACGAGCTCGGGGCGGTGGGCTGCTGCGCCTGCTGGCCCAGCGGGGTGCTGATGAGCTGTTCGACGTAGAAGTTGGACTGCTTCGCCGAGTCGACCAGCTGCGTCGCTGCGTCGCCTGCTGCTGCGAGAGGCCGGTGCGGGCGACGATGTCCTCGGCCGAGGCGGTCTTCAGGTCCAGCCGGTCCTCGCCGCCGAGGGTGCGCGGGACGGGGCGCGTCCGCGCCGTGAACATGCCCGCCAGCCCGTAGTCGAGCACGCCGTCGGCGTTGTCGTCGGGGAAGCTCGCGTCGCCGTCGTTCTCGTTGGGGTCGAGGCGGTTGTTCAGGTTCCAGTCCTCGCCGCGGACGTCCTTCGGCCAGGCCCCGAGCACCATCTCGAGCTCCGGCACCGACCGGAAGTTCGCGTTGCGCGGCTGGTGGTTGATGTTGGCACGCCCGAGGTACGAGCGCGTCTCCGCGCCCGAGAGTTCCTCGTCGTCGTTCGTGTCGCGCCAGTCGAGGATCGCATCGGCGAGCAGCCCGACGTCGTCCATCGCGTAGAGCTGCGCCTTGCTCACCGCATTCAGGTTCATCCGCGAGTGCTCGTCGAACGGTCCCGGGTAGATCGCGCCGTCGACCTCGTGGTAGATCTCGAAGGAACCCGTCGAGAGCTCATCGACCGCGTTGTCCTCGAGGTCGTTGATCATCGCGAAGGCACTGTCCGGGTCGGGGTACTCCGCGTAGTACTCCATGATGGCGATCATCGTCTCGACGCCGGCACGAGCCGCCCACCGGGCCTGGACCTTCGACATCGCCTCACGGCCCATGACCGCCTGCCGGTAGCAGCCGAGCTGCGTGGCGGAGGTGATCAGCGCGGCCACGGCCACGCACCAGATCACGACCGGGAGCACCATGGCGCGACGGGGCGTCATCGTCCGCCCCCGCCCGATGCCGGTCCGCCGCCGCCCATGCCGCGCCCGCCTTGGCCGCCGCGGCCACCGCCCTGGCCACCACGGCCGCCGTTCTGCCCGAAGCCTCCGCGTCCGCCGCCGCGGCCACCGCCCATGCCGCCGCGTCCGCCGCGACCATCGCCCGGGATGGTGACCCCGTCGGGAATCTGCACGCCCATGCCGCCCACGCCATCCGTGCCCAGGCCGGCGGCGGCACCCGCTGCCGCTGCCGCAGCGTCGTTGGCGGCTGCCGCTTCGGCTTCCGCAGCCGCGGCTTCGGCAGCCAGCTGCTGTTCGTAGGCGGCGATCTGCACCAGCGGCGGGGTCGCGCGATCGAGCGGCACCACCGTCTGCACGGTCACGAGGTCGCGCACCGACGGGTCGATGGGCGCGCCCGGCTCGTTCCCGAGCGCGCGCACGGTGACGCGCAGCGCCCACGGCAGGCCGTCGACGTCGCTGTCCCAGTCGTCGCGCCAAGCGCTGCCGTCGTAGGCCTCGAAACGCAGGCTGACGACGCCATTCATCAGGGGAACGGCGTCGCCGCCGCCACGTTCGTACTGGTCGGGCTGGCTGTCGGCGCGCATCCAGAGCGCCGAACCGAGGTCGTCGTCCTCGATGCGCAGGTGCGTCTCGAACTCCTGCCCGTCGCCGTTGTACTCGGTCTCGCGCACGGTGCGCAGGCGCGTGTTGTAGACCAGCAGCTCGTCGCGGTCGACCTCGAGCCCGGGCGCATCGGCGACGGTCGCGGTGTGGTCATCCACGATCAGCACGCGGCAGTGGAAGAGATCGTCGCTGCGCAGCGTGGCCTGCAGTTCCTTGCGCACCGTCTCGAGCGCCCCGATCGCGCGGACGTGGGCATCCATGCGCAGCTTGCAGACCTCGCGCGCACGGCCGAACTGCGCGAGGCTTGAGGTGATGACCGCGGCGATCACCACGGCGATCGTGCCGGCGATCAGCAGTTCGGCCAGCGTGAAGGCGCGGGGGTCACGGCGCAACGGGGGCCTCCTC
>JBEGNG010000347.1:0-2904 GCA_041182645.1 Planctomycetota bacterium | reverse complement strand
GCCGAGCGCCCCGCGCTCGCAGCGGCCGATGCCGCGCCCGCCGTCGCCACGGCCCGGCGATCCCGCAAGCGCCCGCACGCGGCAGGGGCGCAGCAGTGAGGCTCACCCCCGAGTCCGCTTCGGGCGCGCTCCCCACGCCGCTCCTGCACAACATGAGCTGCCGCCCCGATGCGACGGCCCAGTACAGCGGCCGCGATGCGTGCCAGCGCCTGCGCTTCTGGGTGGATGCCATGCCCCAGACCGTCATGACCTGGCGCGAGGTCTGCCAGGCCTTCGGCATCGCGTGTGCGCCGGATGACGACGGCTACACGCGGCTCGCCGCCGCCACCGCGCAGCCGTGCCCGGCGCTGGTCCGCTTGCCGCCGGTCGCTGGTGTCCTGCGCAACGCAGCAGGGGATGCGCTCGCCGGCCTGACCGACGACCCGAGCGTGGTGCTCGCCGTGCTCGCGCGTGCATCGAGCCATGCCTTCCTGCGCGACGGCGCACCCACCGTGACCAGCGACCGTTTCCGACTTCCCGTGACCCTCATCATCCCAACCTCCTGGAGCCTCACGCCATGACCCTCCACGCCTCGATCGCCGACAGCCTGATCAACGCGTTCCCGTCCGCATCGCACGGCCTGCCGGCCTTGCTGCAACTCTCCGAGATCGTCGAGTCGACCGCCGTGCCCACGGCTGCGGTCGAGTGCACGCGCCGCCCCCGGCTGCTCATCAACCCCGAGTTCGTGGCCAAGCACGCGAACACGCCGGAGAAGCTCGCCATGCTCGTCATGCACGAGCTGCACCACGTGATCCTCGGGCACACGCGGCTCCATCCGCGACTGACCCCGCTGGACAACCTGGTCTTCGATGCCGTGATCAACAGCATGCTCTGCCGCATGCTGCCCGAGCGCGCCACACGGTCGATGTTCACCGACTTCTACCGCGACGACCGGTTCCCCGAGTGCTTCCTGCGGCCATCGCCGGATTGGTCGCCGGTCGCCGACGGCAGCCCGCCCGCGGCGCTCGCCGCCCTCGACAAGGCGCCGCTGCGCGACCTGCACAGGCGGCTCTACAGCGAGCAGGGGGTGGGCTACGACGAGCTGCGCTCGGCGCTCGCCGATGCCGCGGTCGACGAGCCCGATGTGGTGCTGCTGGGCGACCATCGCCCCCACGGATCGGGCAGCTCGAGCGATGGCGACCTCGAGCTGCGCTCTCCCGAGATGCTCGAGCAGATCCGGCGCATCGTCGAGCGCTGGCCGCAGCCACCCACGCCGATCATCGGCCGGTCGCTGGCCAACTTCGTGAAGGGCACGCGCATCGAGGTCAAGCCGCCGTCCAAGCGATCGCGCCTGCGGTGGTTGCTGCAACGGATCGCGGGCCGGCGCGGCACGGCCACCGGGTTCCACGCGCAGGAGTCGTTCCGTGCGATCGAGACCCCGGTGCCCGTGCTGGATCGCCGCGCGGCGGTGCTGCATGGCTTGGGGCATCGGCCGGCGTTCTATCGTCACGCGCTGCCGAACCCTCGTGGCGGTCGGGGCGGCGAGCGCGTGCACCTGTACGTCGATGTGTCAGGGAGCATGAACAGCGTGCTCGTTCCGCTCTACGGCGCGGCGGTGGATTGCCCAGCGCTCGTGCACCCGGTGGTGCACCTCTTCTCGACGAAGATCGCCGAGGTAGAGCTTCGTGAACTCGGCCGAGGCGCACCAGCATGGCGTGCGCCGCGCGGTGATCGTGACCGATGGCTTCGTGGGCAAGCCGGGCACGACGGCGCTCGCCATGCTCCGGCAGTGCCGGCTCGGCGTGGCCCTGATCGGCCAAAGCACGCTGCGCAGCGATCTCGATGCCGTGACCGACCTGTGGCTTGACCTGAACGGAGGCGACGAATGAGCCAGGATCATCCATCGGATCTCGTGCTTCCCGGTGATGAGGAGGTGTGCGTCACCCTGCGGCCGGCCGAGTTCGTGCTGCCGGGCCACCCCGACAAGCTCGCCGACGCGATCGCCGATGCGATCGTGCACGAGGCATCACGACGCGATCCGCGTGCGCTCGTGGGGATCGAGGTCGCGCTGCACCGCAACGCCGTCTTCATCGACGGCCGCATCGCGGGGCAGGGCGCCGAGGAGATCGATGTGCGCGCGATCACGCGCGGCGTGTATGCGCAGATCGGCTACGGCAAGGTGTTCGCGCCGGAGCCCCGGCGGTTGACGATCAAGACCGATCTCTGCGTCGGGCCGCTGCTGCCGGGCGAAGCGCCGTTCCGCGAGGTGTCCGACGACCAGGTCATCAGCGTCGGCTATGCATGCAGCACGCCCGGCACCGACATGAAGCCGGTCGAGCATGCGCTCGCCAAACGGTTGGCGGGGGCGCTCGATGCGCTGCGGCGCGAGCAACCCGGGCTTGGGCTCGGGCCCGACGGCAAGGTCATCGTGCTCGTGCGCGAGGAAGCCGGCCCGCGATCGCTGCGCTGGTCGGTCGAAGAGATCACGACCTCGATCCAGCATGTGGCGTCGTGGAATGCGATCGCGGCGCATGCGGCGATCCGCGCGTGCCTGATGCAGCACACGCGGGACCTGGCGGCCGTGGTGCCGGGGCTGACGGTGTCGGGTGACCTCGACCTGCGCATCAATCCGATCGGTGACTTCATCGAGGGCGGTCCGTGGGGCGACAACGGGCTCTCGGGCAAGAAGCTGGTGATGGATGCGTATGGCCCGCGCGTGCCGATCGGCGGCGGCGCCACGGCAGGCAAGGACCGCTGGAAGGCCGATGTGCGCGGGCCGAAGCTCGCCCGCCGCATCGCCGTCGATCAGGTGCTGCGCCACGGCTGCCGCGACTGCACCGTCACGCTCGCCATCCGCCCCGGCGACCGCGACTTCCGCGTGGCGTCGGTGGTCAGGGGGGTGGCACCGTCTCCACGATCGCTCCA
>JBEGNG010000346.1:0-3271 GCA_041182645.1 Planctomycetota bacterium | reverse complement strand
GACGATGCCAGGGCGCGACTGCGGCGCAGCTGGGCTTCACCGGCGCCCTGGCATCGTCGCTGGTGGCGCCGGCCTGGGGCATCGTGATGCTCGTGCTCGGAGCGCTCTACCTCGACGTGACGGGGCGGCTGCGCTTCGCCGCCGCTGGATCGCTGCGTGAAGCCCAGGCCGGCGAGTGAGGCGCGCGCCCGTCGCCTCGGCGGGCGGGCTCAGCCCTTCAGCGCAGCCTCGATCGCGTCCATCAGCTCCTTCGAGTCGGGCTTGACGCTGCTGCCGAAGAAGCCGACCGGCTTGCCGTCCTTGCCGACGACGTACTTCGAGAAGTTCCAGCCCGGCAACTTGCCGGTCTGCGTGCCCAGGCACTCGTAGAGCTCGCTCTGGCCGGTGCCGGCCTTCGTCTGCACCTTCGAGAACATCGGGAACGACACGCCGTACGTGCTCGAGCAGAACTCCTTGACCTGGGCCTCGGTGCCGGGCTCCTGCCCGCCGAAGTCGTTGCATGGGAAGCCGAGCACGACCACGCCCTTGTCCTTCAGGGAATCGGCGAGCTTCTGCAGGCCTTCGTACTGCGGGGTGTAGCCGCAGCGGCTCGCCACGTTCACGATCACGAGGACCTTGCCCTTCCAGTCGGACAGGGCGACCTCCTTGCCGTCGATGTCCTTGACCTTCAGGTCGAGCACCGTGCGGCCCGACCACTTGGCCGAGAGTTCGGGTGACTGCGGCGCGTCGACGGCGCAGGCAGCGCCGGCGATCATGAGGGCTCCGGTGACGACGGCGTGGCGGATGGTGCTCAGCATGCCGCCGCCTTCGTCGCGTCGCGGACGGCGGATGCAGCCCGGCCCACGGACCGGTCGGGGCCCGGCGATTCCCGGGCACCGCGGCCGACCGCCGCGATCACTCCACCGTGACGCTCTTGGCCAGGTTGCGCGGCTTGTCCACGTCCTTGCCGCGCATGACGGCCGCGTGGTACGCGAGCAGCTGCAGGGGCACGACGGTGACGAGCGGTTGGAGCATCTCGGTGACGTCGGGGACGTAGAAGACGTCCTCGGCGACCGTGCGGATGTGCTCGTCGCCCTCGGTCGCGACCGCGATGACGTGGCCGCCGCGGCTGCGGACCTCGGCGATGTTCGACAGCACCTTCTCGTACTGGCTGTTCTTGGTCGCCACGAAGACGACCGGCATGCCGTTGTCGATCAGCGCGATCGGGCCGTGCTTCATCTCGGCCGCGGGCATGCCCTCGGCGTGGATGTAGGAGATCTCCTTGAGCTTCAGCGCGCCCTCGAGCGCCACGGGGTAGTTCACGCCGCGGCCCAGGAAGAGCCAGTTCTCGCGCTCGACGTACTTGGCCGTCGCGGTGCGGATGTGGTCATTCTGCGCGAGCACGCGCTCGATCTTGTCGGGGATCGCCTCCATCTCGCGGAGCAGGTGCCCGACGAGGTCGGGGCTCAGGAAGCGGCGACGCCCGATGAAGGTCGCCAGCATCGCCGCGACCATGACCTGCCCGGTGAAGGCCTTCGTGCTCGCGACGCCGATCTCCGGCCCCACGCGCAGGTAGACGCCCGCGTCGGTCTCGCGCGAGATGCTCGAGCCGACGACGTTGACGATGCCCAGCGCCGTCGCCCCGCGGCTCTTGGCTTCCTGGAGCGCGGCGAGCGTGTCGGCCGTCTCGCCCGACTGGCTCACGGCCACCACGACGGTGCCTTCCTCGACGATCGGGTTGCGGTAGCGGAACTCGCTCGCGAAGTCTTGGCCAATTCCTCCATCAGGTACGTGCCGACCATGCACGCGTGCAGCGCCGTGCCCTGGCCCACGAAGACCACGCGACGGGCCCGTGCGAGCTGGCGGGCGATGTCACCGACGCCGCCGAGCTTGACGTCGCCCGCGCGCAGGTCGATGCGGCCCTTCAGCGACGTGCGCAGGGCACGCGGCTGCTCGTGGATCTCCTTGAGCATGAAGTGGTCGTAGCCGCCGAGCTCGATCTCCTGCAGGTCGATCTCGAGCTCACGGACCTCGGCCGTGATCGGCAGGTTGTCGACGGTCGTGGTGCGGAACGACTCGCGCGTCAATCGTGCGACGGTGTAGTCGGCCAGCGTGAAGGCCTGCGTGGTGTGGCTGACGATCGCACTCGCGTCGCTCGCGACCACGTACTCGCCGTTGCCGACGCCGACCATGAGCGGGCTGCCCTTGCGCGCCACGACGAGCACGTCGGGCTCCTTCGCGCACATCACGGCGATCGCGTAGGCACCCGTCACCTCCCGCAGGGCCGACTGGACCGCCTTCTCGAGGTCGCCCTCGTAGAGCTCGCCGATGAGGTGTGCGAGCACCTCGGTGTCGGTCTCGCTCTCGAAGGCATGGCCCTTCTCGAGCAGCCAGGTCTTGAGCGCCGAGTAGTTCTCGATGATGCCGTTGTGGATGATCGCGATGCCGTGGCCCTGCTTGGCGTCGTCACGGTGCGGGTGTGCGTTGAGGTCGGTGACGCCACCGTGCGTGGCCCAGCGGGTGTGGGCGATCCCGACGGACCCCTCGAGGCCACCCTTGCGCTCGATGGCCTCCTCCAGTGCCGCCACGCGGCCGACGCACTTGACCACCTGCAGCCCGAGCGATCCGAGGGTGCCGGCACCGGCGCTGTCGTAGCCGCGGTACTCCAGGCGTACTCCAGGCGCTTGAGCCCCTCGAGCAGGATGGGAAGCGCCTGCCGGCGCCCGATGTATGCCACGATGCCGCACATGGGTGGATGGTCCTCTGGCCGGGCCACGGGCCCGGTCGGGGTAGCCTACGAAACGAACCCATGGAAGGCGACGCCACGAGCACGAACCAAGCCAAGAAGTGGCTTCGTGAGCGCAATCAGGCCCTGCTCCGGGGCATGACCGACGCCCAGCGGGCCGATGGAAGCACGAAGATCGCGGAATCCGTCTACCTGATCGCTTCCGCCTGGCGGGCCAGCGGGGTCATGAGCTTCCTCAACATGCGGAGCGAACCGGACATGACGCTGCTGCACAACCCCTGGCTGGCCGCCGAGCGACCGCTCATGGCGCCCCGGGTCGTGGCCGGCTCCGGGATCGCGCCGGTGCTCCTCAAGCGCAAGGATGCCTCCTTCTCCCTCGATGCCAGCGGGGTCCGGGCCCCCGATGGCGCGACCGTCGCCACCGAAGCGATCGACCTGGTGGTGGTGCCCGGCCTGGCGTTCGACCCGATGGGCCATCGCCTCGGCCGGGGCGGCGGCTACTACGACCGGTTCCTGCCCCGCCTCCGACGGGAGACCGTCACCGTC
>JBEGNG010000345.1:0-6562 GCA_041182645.1 Planctomycetota bacterium | reverse complement strand
GCCGCGAAGTTTGAATCCTCCCCGCCGGCTGGCGAGCCGATCGCCGGTCCGGTGCAGCTCACCCTCGAGGTGCTGCCATGAAGCTCGCGACGCTGCTGTCGGGCCTCGCGCCCACCGACGTGCTGCACGCCCTGCCCGAGGTCGTTCGCGTGCGCAGCGCCTTCGACATCGTGCGCCGACCGACGCCGGCGGGCGATGCGGCACGCGCGGCACTTGCCGCAGCGATCCCCGACCTGACGCGTGCCAAGGCCGTCACGCGCACGGCAACCGAGGGCGCGTCCGGACCCGATGCCGTTCCCACGCCAAGCCACACTGCCCCTCCGTCGACCGTGCTCAGCACCGAGCGCGCGACGCGGATCCGCGACGGCCTCGCCCGACTCACAGCGCTCGCGGCTGCGAGCACCGACGAGCGCGCATCGCCCCTGCTGCGCACCCTCGAGCGACGCTGGACCGCGGTCGCCGAGGCCCTCGCCGACCCCGCGCGCGCGGCCGACATGCAGGCCACGATCGATGCCCGCGCCGTGCGGACCGCACGTGCGCTGGCTGAGTTGCGCGCCGGTTGCCTGGCCACGCTTCGGGACGCACTGCCTGCGGCCGTCCGCCCGGGTTCGATCTCCCCATCGGGGTCTTGGCTGCTGCAGTCGATTCCCCGTGGCGACGCTTGGGACGAACCGACGCTGCGCGCCTTCGTCGCCTCGCTCCGGTCGGTCGATCCTGCCGTCACGGGCGTTCCCGTCACGCAGGTCGAGTCGATCGGGGACATGCGCCGTGCGTTCGAAGCGGTCTCGTGGATGTCGCTGGTGGCGGTCCTCGTGCTGGCCTGGATCGACTTCGGTTCGCTGCGCACGGCGCTGCTCGCCACGGCCACGGTGGTGGCCGGCGTGGTGCTGATGCTCGGCGCGCTCGGGCCTCTGGGGCTGTCCCTCAACCTGGCCAACTTCTTCGCCGTGCCCATGCTGCTGGGGCTGGGCATCGACAGCGCGATCCATGTGCTGCACCGTTGGAAGCGCGATCCCGACGGACTCCCTGCCACGCTCACGGCGACCGCCTTCACGGGCCTCACGACGGCGATCGGGTTCGGTGCGCTCGTGCTTGCCGATCACCGGGGACTGGCGAGCCTGGGCTGGGCCATGCTCGTCGGCAGCCTGGCGTGCGTGGTCGTCGCCGTGGTGGCGCTGCCCGCCCTGCTCAGGTGGCGGGCGTCGTAGCGGGCGCTGCGGGCTGGCGCGGCACCATCGATCGGCTCGACCTCATAGCCGAGCTTCTTCACGACATCGATCACGGCCTGCGTGCGCTTGGCATCGTCCATGCCGACGGTCGCCCGTTCGCCCTGCAGGTCGACGGTGCAGTCGGCCACGCCCTCGACGGCCTTGACCTTCTTGGCCACGGTCTTCGCGCAGCCATCGCAGTGCATGCCCTTCACCGAGAAGGTGCGCGTGTACGCGGCGGGGATCACGGCCTTCTGGGGCTCGGCGTTCGAGGCCACGCCGCCCCGATCGCACCCGACAGCGGTACCGGCCAGCACGATGACGAGGATGGTGGTGCGGAGCATGCTTGGATCGTAGGGAGTCGAGCGGCGCACTTCCAGCGGCGCAGGTGCATGTCCGCCCAACCCTCGCGGGACCGCACGGTCGCCGGGCGGTGACGACGGCGTTCAGGCTGCAGGAGGCTCGGGCGCGTAGCCCTCGAGGATCGGCTCGGCCATTGCCCAGGCGGCATCCATCGCCAGCTGCACGCGCCCACCGGCGGCCTGCGCGTGTCCCCCGCCGTTGAACTGACGGGCGAGCACGTTGACGTCGTAGAACGGCTGGCCGCCGCCCCGGGGCTTGCTGCGGAAGCTCATCTTGGTGATGCCCTTCTCCTGCTCGCTCATCAGGATGCTCACGCAGACGGAGCCGACCATCATCGTGGCGTTGACCACGCCGCCCACGTCCTCGGGCCGCGCCCGCGTGCGCTCGAAATCCTCGGGACGCAGCTGCATCACGGCGATGCGCCCACCCTGCAGGAAGCGCACGCTCGCCAAGGCCTGCGCGGTCGCCGCCAGGCGCTCGGGGCGCTCGTTCTCCTCGAGTTGCTTGTAGAGCGTGCTCTTGTCGACGCCCAGCGCGAGCAGCTCGCTCGCCAGCGCGAAGGCCGCGCTGTCGGCGCTCGAGAAGCGGAACCACCCGGTGTCGGTCGCGAGGCCCGCGAACAGCGCCTCCGCGATCGAGCGGTGCGCGCGGCCGCCTGCCCGCACCATGCTGATGTCCAGTGCGCGCACCACGTCGGCGACGACCATCGTCGCGCTCGCGCACTCGGGGCGGACCAGACGCAGCATGGCCATGTCGTCTCCCGAGCGGTGATGGTCGATCAGGATCGTGCGCTCCCGAAGCGGCTCGAGCCACGGCAGGTACGGCTCGAGCTGGCTGCGCGAACCCGTGTCGACGATGATGACCAGGTCGTGCGATGGACCCGGCAGGCCGCGGCTCACGTGCCGGACCTCGCCGTCGTCAGCGAGCGCCTGCACGTTGGGATCGACGCCGCCGGCCACGTAGCCCACCGCCCGCTTGCCGAGCGCACGGCACATGCGCACGGTCGCGAGCAGGCTGCCCATCGCATCGCCGTCGGGCTTCTGGTGCGTGATGACGCAGGCATCGGTGCAGTCGCGGATGCGCGCGGCGAGGTCGGCGGGCGTGGCGTTGCTCGTGTAGTCGAAGGTCTCAGGCATGGAGTTCCTCGCGGCATCGTGCTGTGTCGATGCCGATCTGGCGGACCAGGTCGTCGACGCTCGTGAAGCGGACCTGGTCACGGACCCAGCGCCGAAGCGCCAGGCGCAGCGACCAACCGTAGTCGCCGATGGCGCCATCGAAGCCGAGCAGGTGTGCCTCGACGGTGCGGCGTGCGCCGGTGAAGGTCGGCTTGATGCCGATGCTGACCGCGGCGATGAACGCGCGACCATCGTCCAGGTGCGCCGTCGCGGCGTAGACCCCGTCGGCCGGCAGCAGGCAGCCCTGGGAAGCCGATCGTCCTGCCGCGTTGGTCGCCCTGCTCGACGGTGCCCACGAGTTCGTGCGGTCGTCCGAGCAGTCGCTCGGCATCGGCCACGCGACCGTGCTGGATCATCCAGCGCACGGTGGTGCTGCGCGCCGCGACGACATGTCCCGAGTCGAGCGATGCCTCCACCTCCGGCACGACGTCGACCTCGAAGCCGAGCTTGGGTCCGAGGTCGCGCAGCGTGGACACGTCGCCGGATCGTCGATGCCCGAAGCGGAAGTCCGGCCCCTCGACGATGCAGCCGAAGTCGACGCGCTCGCGGAGCCAGCGGAGGAACTGCTCGGGATCGAGCCCCAGGGTGGCACGGTCGGTCGCCAGCGTCAGCACGTGCGCGGCACCCGCCTGGCGAAGGAAGTGGTCGCGGCGGCGGGCTCCCATGATTCGGGGAGGTACCGGTAACCCGAGGACCTCGTTGGGGGTGGGGTCAAAGGTGACCGCCGTCATGCCGCCGCCGGCCCGGGCCACCAGGGCTTGGTGTCCCAGGTGCACGCCGTCGAAGTTGCCGATCGAGATCGCGGGCATGGTGCGCGCCGGGGAGAGGGCGCGAATTGGTAAGAATAGGAGATGGACCAAGCGTCTTCAACGGGCACGACCGCCAGCACCCTCGACCGGGCCCAGCTCACGGCTGACCTGCTCCAGAACTACCGGGATGCCGCCGAGAGCGTGGTGCCCTGGTTCATCGGCCAGATGGGCCCCGGGTACTTCCAGGACACGACCCTCGACGAGGTCCGCAGCCACCTGCAGGCGATCATCGCCGCCAAGACCAGCGGCCGACCGCTCAACATGACGCTCCGCAACAAGGATGGTTCGGCGATCACGGCGATCCGCCCCGGCGACTCGACCGGCGTGCTCGCGGCCGTCGTCGCCGAGCTGCCGATGGACCTGAGCCTGCGCTCGGCGCGCATCCACAGCGCGCTCGACGGCTCGCTGGTGATCGACACCTTCGAGTTCGGCGAACGAACGCCGCATGACCCCCGCCATCCGGTCCAGTCCTCGCGGCTCGACGCCGCGATCGCCTATGCCGCATCGAACTTCCGCGAGTGGACCCCCGAGGCCATGCGCGCCTACGCACAGGGCTGCAGCGGCGACTACGTGCTGACCGTCTCCCCCCTGCGCTTCTGCCGCCAGCGCAAGATGGTCCTCCAGGTGTCGGGCTCCGACGGCGCGGCCATCGAACTCGAGCCCGAGAGCGATCCCACGCAGAGCCGCATCACGATCGCCTTCGCCAACGCGCGCACGCGCACGATGCTCGAGCGCACCGCGATCGTGCTGGCGCGCGCCGGCATCAGCATCGTCCGCGCCTACCTCGACGTGGTGAAGGACCCGCCGCACGGTTCGGTCACGCTGCTGGGCTTCGTCGTGCAGACCGCCGACGGCCGGGCGATCGATGCCTCGGGCGCACAGTGGCAGCGCACCGCGCGCGACCTGATGCGCGTGAAGTGGATCGACCACCGGATCCTCGAGATCCAGGCGCGCCACCCCGCGCTCGACCTCGACCGCGCCGAGGCGCTCAGCGCGTTCGCCGCGCTCGTGCACCAGAAGCTCTCGCCGCAGAATCCCTTCGCGTTCCACCGTGACCGCGTGCTCTCGGTCCTGGAACAGTTCCAGACCGTGTCCATCGCCGCCGTCGACGCGTTCATGAAGCGGTTCGATCCGGCATGCAGCCTTCCTCAAGTCGCTCGAGGCACTCGACGCCGAGGCGGTCCAGAAGGCCGACGGCGAGACGACGCTGACGATCCTGCGCACGACGCTCGAGGCGATGCGCGCCACGCTGCGCACCAACTGCCATGTCGCTGACCGCTTCGGCTTCGCGCTGCGGCTCGACCCCGCGTTCATGGTGGGCTCGACACGGCCCGAGACCCCCTTCGGTGCGTTCTTCGTGCACGGCCGCGGCTTCAACGGCTTCCACGTGCGCTTCAAGGAGATCGCGCGCGGCGGCCTGCGCGTGGTGCGCCCCACCACGCAGGCGCAGTACGAGCGCGAGGTCGACCGCCTCTACGACGAGGTCTACGGCCTGGCCTTCGCGCAGCAGCTGAAGAACAAGGACATCCCCGAGGGCGGCGCCAAGTGCGCGATCCTGCTGGAAGTCCCGGCCGACACCAACCGCTGCGTCAAGGCCTTCGTCGACTGCATCCTCGACCTGATCACGAGCGACCCCGCCGTGCGAGGGCGCGTGGTGGACCGCCTGGGCTTCCAGGAGTTCATCTACCTGGGCCCTGACGAGAACATCACCCCCGAGCACATCGAGTGGATCGTGGCGCGCGCACGCCGCCGCGGCTACGCGCTGCCGAGCGCCTTCATGAGCTCGAAGCCCGGCGCCGGCATCAACCACAAGGTCTACGGCGTCACGAGCGAGGGCGTCAACGTGTTCCTCGCCTGCTCGCTGCGCGCGCGCGGCATCGAGCCGACCAAGCAGCCCTTCACGGTCAAGATCACCGGCGGACCCGACGGCGACGTGGCCGGCAACATGATGCGGATCCTCGAGCGCGACTACGGCGCGAATGCGCGCATCGTGGGCGTGGCCGACGGTTCAGGCTGCGGCGAGGACCCCGACGGGCTCGACCACGCCGAACTGCTGCGGCTCTTCCACGACGGCCTGCCGATCGCGCGGTTCAACACCGCGCGGCTCGGGCCCAAGGGTCGGATCACGCCCGTCGAGGCTCCCGAAGGCGCGCAGTTGCGCAACACCATGCACAACCGCGTGGTGGCCGATGCGTTCGTCCCCGGCGGCGGCCGGCCGGCCACGATCAACGAGCGCAACTGGAAGGACTACCTCCTCCCCGACGGGCGGCCGAGCAGCCCGATCATCGTCGAGGGCGCGAACCTGTTCCTGACGCCCGAGGCGCGCGTGCGGCTCTCCGAGAAGGGCTGCCTGATCATGAAGGACTCGAGCGCCAACAAGTGCGGCGTGATCACGAGTTCGTACGAGATCCAGGCCAGCATGCTGCTCGACGAGCCGGCGTTCATGAAGCTCAAGGATGCGTTCGTGGACCAGGTGCTCGTGAAGCTGCGCGAGTTCGCACGCCGCGAGGCCGAGCTCCTGCTCGCCGAGGGGCGTCGGCACCCGAGCGTGCCGCTGCCGGAATTGAGCACGCGGCTCTCCAAGGCGATGAACGCCGCGGCCGACGCGGTCTACGCGAGCATGGGATCGTGGACCGACGCCGACAAGGCCGCGATGCGCGAGGTGATCCTCGAGCACGTGCCCGAGGTTCTGGCCAAGGCCGTCGGCGACCGACTGTTCACGGTCCTGCCGGCGCCGTACCAGGCGTGGATGGTCGCCAAGAGCCTGTCGAGCAGGATCGTCTACCGCGAGGGCATCGACTTCTTCGCGTCGATCGACGCGAACGCCGTGGGCACGGTGGTGCTCGGCTATCTGCGCAAGGAGAAGCAGATCGAGCAGCTCATCGCCGCGGTGCGCGCGAGCGGCCAGCCCTTCGCCGAACAGGCCGCCGGCCTGCTCGCCAAGGCCGGCACGCGTGCGGCGTTGATGGATCTGTGAGGGGTGGGGCGGGGGTCGACGTGAGTACGC
>JBEGNG010000344.1:0-3684 GCA_041182645.1 Planctomycetota bacterium | reverse complement strand
CATCCTGACGGGCTCGACCTATTCGGACGATAGCTTGCGTGCTTGTCGTTCGGCCTTGCGCATGATTCGTGGGGTGATGACGCGGTCACGGTAGCACCCAATGCAGCCCTTCCGCTTTGGCTTCTGTGCTGCGCTGTAGAGCGCCTTCTCGGAGATATCGTACTCTCGGTCGCACAGCGCACATGCGGCGTGCCACAGTCGACCAATATGTTTCTCATCTGGCGTGAGGCAGCGGATGGGCCTGTACTTTGCGCGAGCCCACACGGCGGCCTCGCCTCGTAGTTGGGACCACGGTGCAGGCAGCCGCACGACTTGCAGCCGTTACGCAGGTTCCACATGCGGTACCGCGTGACGACGCTGCCGCACGAGCACTTGCATGTGAGTGGTTGAAGGCTAGTAATGGTAAGACGTCCAACGACGTCGCCTACGTTGTATGATTCGCTCATGGTTCCTCGTCGCGCCCGTGCATCGTCCGCAGTAGAGCGTGACGGTCTTGCTGCCGGGGAGCTGGTGGACGGTGATGTGGTCGCGGGTCATAGCTTTGCTTTCTGCGCGATGCCGAGGAGCACTTGGCGAAAATCTGGCGGCGTCTTTGACGCGATGCGATTGCCGACCCGTGGGCGGCGCTCTCCAGACTTGATGCGGTTTCCACACCATGAGACCGGCGCTTGAGACGAGCGGTCAGGTACGGAGCCCCATTCAAGTTCCGGCAGATCTTCGCGCGCAATCCCATGGACGAACAGCCACGTTGCCTTCTTGGCTGGATGCCCATAGCGGCCCTGCTCGACGTGGCATGAGTAGCCTCGCGCGGCGTCGCCCACCCATCCTCCCGCTCGTGGAGGCCGCGGGAGGTCGAATGCCTTCCACGCGTCGCTGTAGGCTGGATGCTCCAGCACGCCGCCGAAGGTCCGGACGGCATGCAACGCAGCGGCGAAGCATCCTCCGTCTTCGCCCTTCTTATGCCCCCACCGCGCCTCGACGAGCCCCGCAAGCCTGCACCAGCGCGAGCACGGCGGGTGCGCGACAACCGGGTGCGGGCCTGCGTAGAGGCGCGCATCGCGCTTCTCGTCCCACGGGTCAACGCCGTCGAGACCGAAGTATGCGCCGCCGCTTTGAACGTAGAGAGCCGCGATCACTTCGTGCCTCCGTGCGCGCTCCACCGTGCGCGCTCCTGGTGCTGCTCCGCGAGGAGCCGGTGATACGCGGCGCGGATCGCGCCCTCGGTGCCCACGTTGCGGGCGATGCGGTCGAAGAGCGCGGAGCCGATGAGGGCGCGCGCGAGGGCTTCGCGGGTCATGGCGCGGCCTCCAGTGCGGCGACGAGCTTGGCCAGCGGCTCGTCGGCTCCGAGCGACAACGTTCGCGATCCGTTCGCGCCGCAGCCGGCGCACGGTGGGGAATCGCTCACGCGAAGGCGCTCGATTGCGCCATTGTGCACCCACCTCATCGCGTGGGGCCCGTCGTAATTGATCGGCGTTGACGGCGCGACGGTTCCGGGCATGACCTGCCCAGAGTCGCGCAATTCGAAAACGTCCGGCGCGGTAAATCGCTCGCGGGTCATGGTTTCCTCTTTTTTGGGAACAGCGCCTCCACGATGGCGGCGGCGTCCTGCTTGGCCTTCTGCCTGAGCGCCTCCATGATGCGCTCGTTCAGTTGCTCGGATTTGTTCATGGCCTCGTGGCCTCCAGCACGACGGCGAACTCGCGCTCCAGCTCGTCGATGTACGCGAGGAGCGTCAGCACGCCGGAGCCTGGCTCCTCGTGCGCGGTGATGTGTTCGATCATCGATCCCCCCTCATCGCGCCCTTGAGCGCCTTGCAAAGCTCCGTGGCTGCCTCGTAGTGCAGCGTCAGTGAGGCCATGCGCTCGTCGTCCACGAGCACGAGCACGTCGAAGCACGGGCGGTCGCGGTCGTCAGTGTGCCCAGCCTCGAACGTGATGCGCACCGAGGCGGATCCGCCGTTGTGGTTGAATGCATTGTTGTCGATGATGCTTGGTGTCATGGTGAAGTAGCCGCTCATTTGTTCATCCCCCACGGCGGCGGCTTGAGCAGAGCACGAGGCGCTCTTCGAGTTCGGCGACGTTCTCGCGCTCGATGCGCAACTGCGTCTCCAGCTCCCGCACGCGGGCGATGAGCGCGGGCACGTCGGTGCGGGCGGCGGCTATGAATGCTCCGTCAAAGCCAAGGCCGTCTTCGCCTTCAACGTGGTTGTTATGAACGCGCGCGAGGAAGTGCACCGAGCGTTCCCACCCTGGCTTGAACTCAATCGCGCCACACGGCGGGACCTCAACGTATCCGCATCCATCGTGATAGGTCCAAGGCCCCGGCGTGGCCGCGTTCGCGCGGCGCTCGATTGCGTCGAGATCGATCATGGCTCCTCCGGAATCGGCAGGGCTTCAAGCACGGCCTCAAGCTCGTCCTCGTCTCCGTTGCAGAAGCCTGTGGTGCCCATGAAAAACCCGCACGCGGCCACAATGCACTTGTCCCGCATCGCCTCCGCCCCACGGCGGTAGGCTTCGTCGCGTCGGGCCTGCGCTTCGGTCATGCGGCGAGCCAGCAGTCCACGCTCGTATGCGTTTTCATCTAGCAGTTCCCGCAGCCGCTCCACCTCGGCGCGCGCTTCGTCGCGTTGGTGCGTAAGCCCGGCGATCTTGAGGCACAGCGCGTCTTCGGTCAGTTCCTCGTTTCGCTCGTTGGCGTACTCGGCGAGGATGAAGGCAAGATCCCCGCGCGCTTCGTCGCGCTCGCGGCGGTAACCTTCGACCAGTGCCGCCAATGCCTCGTATCGTGCGCGTTCGCGCTCTGCATCGTCGCTCATCGCTTTCCTCCCAACAGGTGCACTGCACCAGCAAACATGCGCCGCGCAAACTGCTCGCCGTAGGACGACGCGGCTTCTCCTCGGTTGAACCCGGCGGTGATGATCGTCGGCATCCCTTGCTCCTCTCGGTGGCGGATGACGCGGTACAGGTCGCCAGCTTCATCCTTCTGGCCAATGACATCGTCGATGATCACGACGCGCCGGGTGCGTGCACGGTGCAGGGTATCGGGCTCGTCGCCCAAGCGAGCAAAGCGACGGGCCGAGCAGATCTCGTCCGCGTGCACGAACATCGGGCGTTCGAGCCGACGCTCGCCGGAGCGAAGCACGAGGGCGATGGGCATCATGAGTGCGAGGGTGGTCTTGCCGGAGCCGGTCGGCCCGACGATGACGACGAACGGGGTGCGCCCGTCGCGGACGGAGAGCTGGTCGAGGAGCGGGTCGAGCACGGCGGGGGTTCCGTTCTGCAGAAGCTTGGCGATGATGGGCCGGTAGCGTTCGGGCAGATACGTTGCGCCCTGGCTTGCGAGGAGCTCGTCGAGGGAGGGGGGCGGAGGGGCGACGACGGGTGGCGTTGCCTTTTGCGAGGCCTTCATCAGGGCGGCGATGGTTGCCGCGAGCGGGTCATCCCCAGTCAAATCGTTGTTCATCGGGTTCTCCTAGCCAGTACTTCCTGGCTTCCTCTGGGTCGGTGGGAATATCGCGCGGGTTCGGCTGGCGCAGGTTGTTGGCCGTGTTGACCGGGGCCAGGCGTTTGCTCGTTCGGTCTCCCGCGTAGTCGTTCATCATCCAGTGCAGCGTCAGGCTCTTGCCGAGCCCGTGCCTGCGTTTGACTGCGTCGACCATCGTCTCGCCAGCGGCGGAGACAGC
>JBEGNG010000343.1:0-3355 GCA_041182645.1 Planctomycetota bacterium | reverse complement strand
GACCGCGCGATGGCGATCACGCAGATCGACGCGGCGATGCTCGCGGCCTACGAGGACGGCGGCAAGCCGTCGATCATCGCGATGAGCCCGACGAACAAGCAGGTGTTCTCGAACCTGTCGTCGGCGTCGGTGGCGACGAACCAGATCATCACGTCGGCGAACAAGGACGCGGCCTACATCGGCGCCGTGTCTCTGTACCGCTCCGACTTCGGTGAGCTGAACGTCGTCGTCGACAGGTTCATGGGCAACGACCGCCTGTTCCTGCTCGACACCGACTACGCCTCGATCACCACGCTGCCGGGCCGTAACTTCACGGTCAGCGACGTGGCGCCGACGGGCGATGCGACCAAGTTCGCGATCATCGCGGAGTGGTCGCTCAAGGTGCTGGCGCCCAAGGCGCACGCGGCGGTCTTCGACCTGACCGGCGCGTAAGCAGCGCACAGCACGCGACTGCGGAGGGCGGCGGGGAAACTCGCCGCCCTCTTTCTTCTGCAAGAAACCAGCGAGTTACTTTCATGCGGAAGCTCATCAAGAGCGACCCGGCCACTGGCACGCGCACCTGGCTCGAGTGGGACGGCGACACGCCGGTCTTCGCGCTCGAGCAGAACGTCGACGCCATCGTCGACGCGAACAAGGCCGCGCAGAACGACGTCGGCAGGGGGTCGTTCATGCGCCACGGCGGCCCGCAGAAATACGCCGAGATCCCGGCCGCGATCTTCTGGGCGAAGGTCAAGGAGTTCGGCTGGCCGCGTGACAACCCGCAGGCCTGGCGCGACTTCGTGAACCATCGCGACTACCGCCACTTCCGCACGATCGGGGCGACCATCTGATGGCGATCACGACCTACAGCGAGCTGAAAACCGCGGTCGCCAACTGGCTCGCGCGCAGCGACCTGACCGATCGCATCCCCGAGTTCATCGCGCTGGCCGAGGCGCGCATGTCGCGCGCGCTCGAGACGCGCGCCCAGGAGAAGCGCGCGACCTCGACGATGACGGTCGGAGACGCCTACATCCTGCTGCCAAGCGACCTGCGCTCGGTTCGGTCGGTCAAGCTGCTGACCTCTCCGGTCTCGACGCTCGACTACCTGTCGCCCGATGGCATCGACACGAACTACCCGTCGACCGGCAACGGCAAGCCGGTGGCGTACACGGTGATTGGCAGCGAGATCCGCTTCGCGCCGGCGCCCGACGACGACTACGACGTCGAGATCGCCTACATCACTGGCGTCACGGCGCTGTCGGATGCGTCGCCGACGAGCACGCTCCTGACGCGCTACCCCGACGCCTACCTCTACGGCGCGCTGGCTGCGGCGGCCGTCTACCTCATGGACGACCCGCGCGTGCCTCAGTTCGAGCAGCTGTTCAGCCGCGCGCTCGCCGAAATCTCGACCAGCGAGGACGGCGCCAAGTTCGGCGGCTCGTCGCTGGTCATGCGCCTCGCCTGACAGGAGCTGCCATGTCCAAGTCCAATGCCTTCGAGCAGAGCCTGCTCGAGCTGCTGTTCAACAACAGCAACATCGCGAACGTCGGCGACGCGACCGGCCTGCGCGGGTCAAGCACGGCTGGCAGCCTCTACATCGCGCTGCACACGTCCGATCCTGGCGAGGCGGGTTCGCAGACGACCAACGAGTGCGCCTACACGAGCTACGCGCGCCAGTCGGTCGCGAGGTCGGTGGCCGGCTTCACGATCAGCGGCAACACCGCGTCGCTCGCCGCGAACGTCGACTTCCCCGAGGCGACCGGCGGCAGCGAGACCGCAACGCACTTCTCGATCGGCACCAGCTCGTCTGGCGCTGGATCGATTTTGTACAAGGGCAGCATCACGCCGACCGTCGCCATCTCGTAGTCTGGCTCGATTGTCACCGAGGACTGATCCATCGTGGCTGTGATCGTCACAGTCTCGCCGGAGATATCGCTCGACAGCCTGACCACGTCGATCGACGCGCTTGCCGAGACGCTCGACACCATTGGCCTGCCGCATGGCGTCGCGACGTGCGCCGCAGCATCCGGCCGCGTGGTTGCGGCGTCTCCGCAGGCGTCGATCGACAGCTTCTCGACGTCGATCGACGCTCTCAGTGGATCGATCGACGAGCTGGGGCTCGCCAAGGGCGTGGCGACAGTTTCTGCGTCGGCTGCGCGAATTGCGGGTGCTGCGGCGTCAGCTGTCGGCGCTGCTTCAGCGGCGGCTACTGCGTGCAGCATCGCCTCCGCGTCGCCGGCGGCTGCTGGCGCTGCGGCCGGCAATGCCTCGAGCGCGCGCATCGTCGCAACATCCGCAGCGGCGAGCTCGGCCGCGAGCGGCGCGGCGGCGAGCGGCGCCACGGTTGGCGTCCAGGCGAGCGCGGCGGGCGCGGCGACGATCAGCGCGCTCGCCTCGAGGTTCCTGCAGGCCAGCGCGGACATCGCGTCTGGATCTGCAAGCGTGGCTGCGCTTGCCGTGCCGACGCTGGCGACGGCCATCGTGCCCGCGGCGGGCGTGGCAACGGCATCGGCGGCCGGCAATCTGTTCCGCGCTGGCACCGGATCGTGCGAGGCGGGCGCAACGGCTTCTGCGACGGTGGTGTCGTTCGCACTGACGACGCCCGCGTCGAGCGGCGCGGCATCTGCTGGCGCGTACGCACTGCGTATCGGTTGGGGGCTCGGCGTCGCCGGCGCCGAAACATGGTCCGAGCAGGCGGTCGGCGCGGAGGCCTGGTCGCAGGCCGCGGCCGGCAGCGAGACATGGTCCGAGCAGGCAGCCGGCGCTGAGACGTGGACCGACGCGGCAAACGGCAACGAGACCTGGGCAGAGGCGGCATGATCGAGCTCGGACAATGGCTGCCTGACCAGCCGGCGCTGAACAGCCCGGGTGTGACGGTGGCGAAGAACGCGCAGCCGGCTGCCCGCGGATACAAGCCGTTCCCGGCGCTGTCGGCGCTGTCGCAGGCGGCCGGCACCGTCACGATCTACGCCGGCGGGCTGTCGAAGCTCTGGAAGTTCACGAAGAGCACCGGCGCGCTGTCTGACGTGAGCAAGAGCGGCGGCTACGCAACGTCGTCGTCGGACAGGTTCTACTTCACGACCTTCGGCGACCGGCTCATCGCCTGCAACAACGCAGACGCGATCCAGTCGATCTCGATCACCAGCGGCGGCAATTTCGCCGACCTCGTCGCCGGCCTGTCGTCCAAGTTCATCACCACGGTGCGCGACTTCGTCGTGGCCGCCAACGTGACCGAGAGCGGCACGACCACGCCATACAGGGTGCGCTGGTCGGCGATCAACGACGCCACCAGCTGGACTGTCGGCACCAACCAGGCCGACTACCAGGACATCGCGGACGCCGGCGCGATCACGGGGCTGTGCGGTGGCGAGTTCGG
>JBEGNG010000342.1:0-3453 GCA_041182645.1 Planctomycetota bacterium | reverse complement strand
CGCATCGACGGTCGTGCGAGCCACGCAGCCACGACTCCCGTCAGCATCCACGCCACGACGACCGGCGGGAAGTCCCCGAAGGAGATCTCGGAAGCCTCGGTGTGACGCGGCCACGATCCCACGCCGAGCATCCGCACGCTCACGAAGTCGTGCCAGGCGCGGACCGACCACTGCATCGCCAGGCCGAAGCAGCCGAAGAGGAGCGGCACGCCGACCACCGCCGCGATCGCGGCGCGCCGCCGGTCACCGACGAGCGCCGGCAGCGCAAGGCACCACGGAATCCCGGAGGCACAGACGAGCAGGAACGCCCAGAGCTGACCGTTTTCCGACGCCGACAGGAGGCGGCTGCCCAACGCATCGCTGCCGCCCGCCGAGACGCGGAACAGGGCGAGCGAGATCGCGCTGAAGAGCGCGAACACGGCGAGGCACACGGCGGCCTTCGAGGCCACCATGGCACGCACGCTTGCCGGAAGGGCGCAGAGCGGGCGACCCGCCGCGCGCCCGTCGCAGAATGCGAGCAGGAACGCCGAAGCCGCGGGCATCACCAGCTGCGCGAGCAGCGCCATCGGCAGCGCAGCCTTCAGCCTGCGGGCGACGGGCTCAGTTTCGTGGACTCCGAGGTCCTGCATCACCCGCCAGCCGAACAGCGGGAGCGCCAGGCTGAACAGCACGAATCCCGCGATCAGCGCGAGCGCCAGGAGGACGATCGGTCGAACCACGCGCGCGTCCTTGCCGAGCAGCACGGCCATCACCCGACGGTTCCCGGCAGGCAACTCGTATTCGCCGCCTCCGCCCGAACGAATGCCCGCGGGACCACGACGCCAGGTGCGGGTCGGATCGCATCCGATCTCGCCGGCGAGTACAGGCCGAGCCACCCACGCGAGGATCGCGCACATCAGGAATGCCAACGCGGCAGCCTGCCATGCGCTTGCGCCGAAGGTCCACGCGGCACCAGCGATCACGGCAGGCAGCCCGAGCGCGGCCGCGAAGCCGACGACGCGGGTTCGGGCGATCGATGGTGCGCCGAGGCCGGACAGCGCGGCGCAGGTCGCCAGCAGTGCGAGCCACGGCGCGCGAGACAGGACGGCCTGCCCCATGGGAATGCCGCCCGCACGCAGGATCGCGTCCGCGGCAACCCCGCTCGCCGCGACCAGCGCGGCGCAGAGCAGCACGACCGCGATCTTCGATCCGATGACCCTCAAGCGTGACGTTGGCGCTGCAGCCAGGACGCTCCGACGACCGAGTCCGGACTCGAGGAACGCGACCTCGACCCCGGCCCACGCCGGAAGCACCGCGCAGCAGACGATCGACGCGCTGCGAAGGGACTGCAGCACCCGGAGTTCCGCGACGGTGGCCTTCCAGGTCACGAAGTCGAGCTCCCAGAGGGCGAATCGCGCCCACAGAACAACCGCAGCCCCCGAAAGCACGCCGGCGATCGCGAGCGGCGCCACGGCAGCGCGCGCGTCCTTCGCGACGAGCGTTCGGAAGCGCCAGGGCCTCCTCCAGCGCGCGCATCCGATCGGCGCACGCCTCGTTGATCGAAAGAACGGTCACGTCCACCTGTGCGCCCGCATGCGCGCCGCGGATCTCGGCAGCCAACGCGCGCCCGTCGCCGTCGACGGTGACCACGACCGCGTCGCCGACTCGCCGCACGAGGATCGAGGGCACGGGCGGGGCCCAGTCCGCGGGAACGCCGTGCACCGCCAGCCGGCAGGTGCCGCCCGTCAGCGACTCCGTGTCGACGATCGAGTGGATGCGCCCGCGGTCCATGAAGGCAACGCGATCAGTGAGACGGGCCAGGTCGCCGAGCTGGTGCGAGGCGACGAGGAGCGTGCAGCCCGTCTCGGCGCGAAGCGCGGCGAGCAGCTCGAGGACCACGTCGTGCGTCACCACATCGACGCCGAGCAGCGGCTCATCGAGCAACACGAGGCCGGGCCGGTGCGACAGGCCGAGCACGAAGGCCAGCCGCGCCTGCATGCCGCGCGAGAGGTCGGTGACGCGCGCGGCGCGGTCGATCGCGAGCGCGCGCACCAGTCGATCGCTCCATGCGCGGTCGAAGTTCGGCTGCAGTCGCGCGACGAACTCGATCGCGCTGCCGCAGGTCATCCAGTCGTACGCCCCGAGTTGGTCCGGGACGAAGCCGGTGTTCGCGAGGAACGACTCGCGGTCCATCGGCGGCGAGCTCGAGACGCTGCCGGCGTCCGCCCGCTCCGCGCCGATGAGGCACCGGAAGAGCGTGGTCTTGCCGGCGCCGTTTCGGCCCACGATGCCGAGCGCGTCGCCGGGAGCGAGGTCGAGATCGAGGCCATCGAGCGCGGCGGTCCGCCCGAAGCGGAGGCGGAGCCCGCGGCAGCGGAGTGCGAGCGCCGAGGGCGCGAGTCGGTCGTTGTCGGTTCCCTGGTTCATCCACGGTCTCCTTGCTGCATGGCGGCGGAATGCGCGCGGCGCGCGAGCTGCTCGAATCGGTCCGATGTGATGCCGGCGGCGACGGCGAGCCGGGCGGCCGCGTCGAGCTGCTGCCCCACGGCCTCGTCGCCGCTGGCTCGGGCTTGCGAGCGCGTCCCCGGCCGGACGACCATGCCCCTGCCCCGCTCGGCCGCCACGAGCCCGTCGCGCTCGAGCTCGGTGATCGCCTTGTGAACCGTGTTCGGGTTGATGCCGAGTTCCTCGGCAATCGCCCGGACGCTCGGCAGCAAACTTCCCGCGGGGAAGGTGCCGCGGCCGATGGCGGCTCGGAGCCCGTCCGCGATCTGCTGGAAGATCGGCACGGGTGCGGCGGGATTGACGAGGAATGGGAGCGGCATGGTGGCCTCGAGGGTGTGTGTCTGTGTTCTAGTGTAGTAGTACACCAGACGCCAGCCGCGTCAACTGGGTTTCAGCCCATTTCCTGGGAATTCCACCGCCCCCGATCGATGAGGCCGTCAGCGCGGTCCTGGGGACGATCCGATGCGCACATCACCCTCGATCGCCGCCGCCATCGCGCCGTCATGGTCGCGCCCCAGCGTTCGCCAGAACTCCTGCGTGCAGCCGTCGAGGTGCCTGGCGAGAGACGTCACGTCCTGCATGACCGACACGTTGGCGTAGCGACCGCCGAAGGGTCGCGGAGCGCCCGGTGTTGCGCCAGCCGCACGGTCATTCGGGGACCTCTCCGACGCCGCAGCCGTCACCGCCGGCCGTGGCGCGATGGCTGTGATGGGATGCTTCACCCCACCCACCACGATCCCCCACACGCCGATCTCACGGATCGCTTTCGGATCGCCGTCGAGCGGGCTGCGGTCGAGCACCGTGAAGTCTGCGAGCTTCCCCGTGCGGATGCTGCCGATGCGGTCCTCGACGCCGAGTGTGTACGCGGCGTCGATCGTGACCATCCTCAGCGCCTGCATCGGCGTGATGCGCTCTGCAGGCCCGAGCACCTTGCCGCTGAAGCGACCGATGCGATTCACCGCGATCCAC
>JBEGNG010000341.1:2062-2509 GCA_041182645.1 Planctomycetota bacterium | reverse complement strand
GAACTCGCCCTTGGGCGTTGCATCGATGGCCGCCTGGATCGTGGCGTAGTCGCCGGGAACGCTCACCACCTGGCATGCATCCGGCGTGCCGTTGCCGTCGCCGTCGGCGCACGACTCAACGATGCAATTGCCGCCGGCGTCGGTCACTGCACCCGCAAACGGGATGAGCCCGTGTCCGCACACCGTGCTCGACGACACCACGGCGGTCTGGCTTCCGCTGACGGCAAGGTTGGTCCCCGCGGGCGCGGCGCTGCCGTCGAAGGAGCAATCCGAGATGATGATGTCGAGGTCCCCGTTGTCCGTGCCTCGCAAGTGAAGGGTGGATCCGCCGGGACTCGCGATGTTGCCTTCAAAGCCGCAGGCAATCAATTGCGCCGTGGAAATGCCATGAAAGTCCAATGCGGATCCCTCCCCCGAACCGTTACCGACGAAGGTGCAGTTCTGAAA
>JBEGNG010000341.1:0-2035 GCA_041182645.1 Planctomycetota bacterium | reverse complement strand
GTGGTGTCGCTGTAGTAGTAGGTAGAGCACGCTCCTCCACGATTGCCGGCGCTGTTCGACACGAAGGAGCACCCCGTAAACGTAGAGGGACGCGAGCTAACGCAATAGGTGGCCCCGCCAGCCCATGACAATGCGGAGTTGCCAACGAAGTCGCACTCCGTGGCGTGGAGGCGGAGTCGATCCCACGACACTGCACCGCCTGAATCGGAAGCGATATTGCCTTGGAACTCGCACGTGGCGAGCGTGAGATCGCCATCCCAACCCCGACCCGCAATCGCGCCTCCGAACACAGCGCTGTTTCCTGAGAACAAGGAGTTAGCGACCGCCCAGTCCGCATACCAACCTCCGAATTGCCACGACAGTGCGCCTCCGTCGCTGGTCGCTGAATTGCCAGTGAAGGTCGAGTTGGCAATCGTGACCGGCTGATTCTGCATCGCATACACGGCGCCACCGTTCAGGCCCGTGCACTGTTCGAAGGTGCAGCCGGTGATCGTCGTGTCAGACTCTGGCGCGGAGTATTCAACCCCGATCTGGCCGATGTGGATGGCGCCGCCGTTCATGTTGGTTGTGCCCATGCCCCGGAACGTGCAGTCAACGATGGTCAGCCGCGGCGTCTGGGCACCCTGAGCCTGGCTCGCGCCGAACACGATGCCCGTCCCGCTGCCACCGGTGGTGTTGTTGAACGAGCATCCGTCGATGCGCGATCGGTTGGCGCCGAAACTGCAGCACGAGCTGCGGACGAAAATGGCGAAATCGCTGCACGCCGTGAAGGTGCAGTCCTCGACGATCTGGTCCTGCGGACCGCCGTCGCCCCACATCAGGATGCCGCGCGTGCACTGTTCGAACGTGCAACGTGCCACCAGGGACTGTGCCTGCATGTAGAGCACGCCATAAAGGGCCCCACAGTTGACGAAGGACGAGTCGACGACCGATGCACCCTCCGGGAAGAAGTTCGCCGAGCAGTTCTGCACCACACAGTGGTCGAACGACGTGGAGCGATGGTCACCGTTGCCGCCATTGAGCGTGCAGTCCTTGAACCGGACCGGCTTGGAGAAGTCGGCATTGGCCACGAAACCGCCACCCGCCATGGCCGGCATGATGATGGTCGACGAACTCCCCGAACCCCGCACGATGATCGATGACCCGGCAGGCGAAGTGATGGCGGCGCCCCACGTGCCTGGCCCAACCACGATCTCGGCAGTCGTGCCCGCGCACACCTGTGCGACCGCTGCATCGATGGTTGCCGCATCCTGCGGCACCCGGATCACGGTCGGGCACTGCGCGTGCGCTGCAGACACCATGAACAGGGCGGCAAGAACGACAAACGCGCGCGGACGCGCACCAACGGAAGGGCTCAACGACATGGTCTTTCTCCTGGACTCGCTACTCAGCTGCGCGTGCGCGCCGCCCTTGCACAAGCGCCACGGACCGCCCCCGGGGGCAGTGATCGCAAGCCCTTGTCCAAACTAGGCTTGCGATTCGACGACCGACTCGTTGGCGACGAGCAACGACAGCACCTCGTACGCCAAGGCTGGGTCCTCGGGCGCGGCAGCGTGGAGTTCCGCGTGCCAAGCGCTGCGCTCAACGTGCCGAAGGCGCTCGAACAAGGCATGCACGCGCTGCCAGCGTTGCTGGTCGACCGATGCGGACGGAGCAATCACCTCAACCTTCATCGTGCTCTCCTTCTGGCCTGCCATGACGCGGCCGAAGCCCCTGGGATGTGAGTTCGCGATGCAACCACGCGCGGGCAAAGGCCCAATCGCTCTTGACGGTGCGTTCTGAAATGCCGAGGCAGGTCGCCACCTGCTCGACGGACAATCCGCCGACGAATCGAAGCCAAGCCACCGCCGCGGGGCGCGGAGCCAACGCATCAAGCCGGTCCAGAGCCTTGATCGCCGATGCCCCGGCACGTCCGCCGGCATCGGCGTGGATGCCCAGCGGCGCCGGATCCAGCGTCAGGGCATCGGCAGCGACCGCCACGGCTTCCTCGCGCCGCCGGCTGCGAGAACGCCGTCGGGCGGCATCGGTGACGACC
>JBEGNG010000340.1:0-3228 GCA_041182645.1 Planctomycetota bacterium | reverse complement strand
CGCCGCGGACATCCGCTTGGCGGGGCTCGTGGTCTCGGTCGATCGGCAGGAGCGGGCGAGCGAATCATCGACCCATTCGGCACTGGCCGAGGTGGGCCATGAGTTCGGCATGCCGACCGCCGCGATCGTGACGATCGACGAGGTCGTGGCGCACCTGGGTGACCGCCTCACGGAAGCCGACCGTGCGCGCATCGCTGCGTACCGCGCGCAGTACGGCGCGCCGGCATCGTGATCGAGTGCGTGCGGAAACTGAGCTGCTCCACCGCGAAACGGCGGCCGCGTGCATGGATCGACCGGCTTGAGCAGCGGCTCACTGCCCCTGGGGACGACTGACCGCCTCCATCACGCGCTCCAGATTGAAGCTGCCGGGCTTCTGGCGCGGGGGGAAGTCGCGGAAACTCTGGAGCCAGCGACCGACATAGGCACCCGCCGGGGCGATCATGAACATGCGGTCGAGGTACCAGCGCTGGTAGCCCATGGCGTTCTCCTCGCGGGCCCGCTCGAACGGATCCATCCGCAGATTGGTCAGCAGTGGCGCGCGCAGCTGCACGAACGGCTGTTGCCACACCTCAAGCCCTTCGGCCTCCTGCAGCAGGAAGGTCGCCTTCCAGTTGCCGAAGCGCAGGGCGGCCACGCTGCCGTCATCGGTCCAATAGATGAACTCCTGCCGTGGCCACGGCTGTTCGCCCTTGAGCGAAGGGATCAGGTTGTAGCCATCAAGGTGCACCTTGTAGCTGGCCTTGCCGATCGACTGTCCCTTGCGCAGGTCATCGACTGCCGTGGCGTTGCCTGCCGCCGCGAGCAGCGTCGGGAGCATGTCTTCGTGGGCTGCGACATCGTTGATCACCGAGCCCGGCTTGATGGTACCGGGCCAGCGGATCATGCATGGCACGCGGTACCCGCCTTCCCACTGCGTGTTCTTCTCGCCGCGGAACATGGTCGTCCCGCCATCGGGCCAGGTGAAGGTCTCGGCGCCGTTGTCGGTCGAGTACATGATGATGGTGTTGTCGAGTTGGCCGAGCGCTTCGAGCTTTGCCAGCAGCACGCCGATCTGGCGATCGTGCTCGACCATGCCGTCGGCGTAGATCCCCAGGCCGGTCTTGCCGTCCGCGTCCGGTGCCAGGTGCGTGAAGATGTGCATCTTGGTCGAGTTCCACCAGAGGAAGAACGGCTTGTCCTCCTTGGCTGACCGCTCCATGAAGTCCATCGCCTTGGCGTTCACCTCCTCGTCGATGGTCTCCATGCGCTTGCGCGTCAGCGGTCCGGTGTCGGTGATGCGGCCATCGCCGAAGCTGTGGATGACGCCGCGTGGGCCGAACTTCGCCTTGAAAGCGGGGTCCTTCGGATAATCGGGATTCTCGGGCTCCTCCTCCGCGTTGAGGTGATAGAGGTTGCCGAAGAACTCGTCGAAGCCATGCGCCGTCGGCAGCATGTCGTCGCGGTCCCCCAGGTGGTTCTTTCCGAACTGCCCCGTGGCATAGCCCTGCGCCTTGAGCAGCGTGGCGATCGTCGGATCCTCCTTGCGCATGCCTTCAGGCGCGCCCGGAAGGCCAACCTTCGTGAGGCCGGTCCGGATCGGGGATTGGCCGGTGATGAACGCGGCGCGGCCGGCGGTGCAGCTCTGCTGGCCGTACCAGTCGGTGAAGACCGCGCCTTCACGGCCGATGCGATCGATGTTGGGCGTTCGATAGCCCATCATGCCGAGGTTGTAGGCACTGATGTTGAACTGCCCGATGTCGTCGCCCCAGATGACAAGGATGTTGGGCTTGCGTGCGGCCTTCTGTGGGGCGGCGGGCGTGCCCGCGTCGTTGCAGGCGACGGCGATGCCGGGGAAGAGCACGACGATCGCGGCGAGCAGCACCGTGCCGAGTGCGCGAGCGAGTTCGGACGGCGCGGACGGGCGTGTTGTGGTTGCGCTTGATCAGGTTGATTGGGCCGCGCGCAGCTGCTCAGGCCAGGCCTGGACCGCGTGATGAGTTGCCGAGCGGGGCCAGCGAGACGATGAGCGACACGTCGATCGTTTCTGCGGCGTCGGCATCGGTGGCGGCCACATAGACCGTGCGGCCCGATGGGAGCAGCCAGGCGAACTCGCGGTGGGGGACGTCGAAGGCCCGCTGGTCGACCAGATGCAGGCGGAAGGGAACGAAGGGCGCTGCGCGGAGCGCACTGCGGAGCTGGTCGGGTGCCACGGTCATGACCTCCTAGTGTGCCGTCGAAGGTAGCCCTGCTCAAGTGAAAGTAGGCGGACGCCGGGGAAAACTCGGTGCAGGATCTGAACGGCGTGCGGCGCGAACCTCGCGTCCGTGCTCTCGACCGTGCGGGCACGATCCCGATGCCCACTCATCCCTCGACCAGCAGCCTTCGCTCGATGCCGCCCCGCCCGCGCTACCGTGCACGCATGATTGCCACGATCCTCGCCACGTCGCTCGCGCTCGCCACGCCGCCCACCGAGGCTGAACAGACCGCCCTGTGGGCGGGCGACCGCGACCAACGCATGGCCTGGTGGCGCGACGCCCGCTTCGGGATGTTCATCCACTGGGGCCTCTATTCGCCCGCGGGCGGCTTCTGGGATGGCAAGCGCTACGAGCAGCACTATGCCGAGTGGATCCAGCACTGGGCCGCCGTGCCATGCGCCGAGTACGCGCGGCAGATGCGCCCGCTGTTCGTGCCCGCTCCGGACTTCGCCGACCGGTGGGCCGAACTCGCGAAGGATGCCGGCATGTCGTATGCGGTGATGACGTCCAAGCACCACGACGGCTTCACGCTCTTCACGTCGAAGCAGCCGTACTCGGTCGGCAACCCGATCACGACCTCCACCAACATCTCGCCGCCCGGCCGTGACGTGGCCCGCGAGTTCGCCGACGCCATGCGTGCACGTGGCCTGCGCGCAGGGTTCTACTACTCGCTGCTCGACTGGCAGCATCCCGATGCCTACGAGATGGCGCTGCCGGCGTACCCCAGGGTGGAGCGCCCGCGCGACCATGCCGTGTACCTCGAGTACGTGCGGGGCCACGTGAACGAACTGCTCACCGCCTACGGGCCGCTCTCGACGATCTGGTTCGACTACTCCGATGCGACCCGCCAGGGTGCAGCCTGGGGCGCTGCGCAGCTCATGAGCGACATGCGCGCGAAGCAGCCGGCGATCCTCGTCAACAACCGCCTGTTCAACGGCCTCGAGAACAAGAACGGCGACTACGGCACCCCGGAGAAGTACGTGCCGCCGACGGG
>JBEGNG010000339.1:2090-3318 GCA_041182645.1 Planctomycetota bacterium | reverse complement strand
GACCTGGCGGAGCGCCGGCGCGAACCCGAGTGGATGGACGATCCGTCGCTCCCCGCGGCGGAGCACGATGCCGCGCTGCGCGGACTCGCGCGGCTGAACGTCGCTGCGCGCAGCCACATGATCCTGTGGCGACCCTTGGAGCGACTGGCTCGGTCGGCGAGGCGAGAGGGCAGGCCGCTGCGCGTCCTCGACGTCGCCACGGGCTCGGGCGACCTGCCCCTGGCGATGGCCCGACGTGCCCGGCGGCTCGGACTGGACATCCAGTGGTCCGTCTGCGACGCCAGCGCGCATGCACTCGACACGGCACGGCGGCGGGCGATCCGGGCGGGCTTCGACCTGACCGCGCACCGACTCGACGCGACGGTGGATGAACTTCCCGCAACCGACGTCTCGACCTGTTCGCTCTTCGTGCACCATCTCGATCCGCCACAGGTGACCGGTCTGCTCGCGCGCATGCGGCGGGCATCGGCGATGGCCCTGGGCGTGAACGACCTGGAGCGATCGCGCCTGGGCTACGTCCTCGCGTGGATCTCCGGTCGGCTCCTCTCCCGCTCACCCGTGGTGCATCATGATGCACCGGTGAGCGTTCAAGGCGGATTCCGGATGGAGGAGATCGCGCGACTCGCCCGGTCCGCGGGGTTGGTCGATGCACGGTTGGACCGCACCTGGCCGGCCCGATGGCGACTCTGGTGGCAGGCATGACGGCGTCGCTCGACCCGGCTTCGGGGACGACCACCGCGGTGAGGCCGTGCGCCGAGGTCGTGGTGATCGGCGCAGGGCCGGCCGGCTGCATGGCGGCCATCACCGCGGCGAAGGCCGGGGCACGGGTTGCGCTCCTCGAGCGCACCCGCTTCCCGCGCGAGAAGGTCTGTGGCTGCTGCATCGCGCCCCGAGGCATCGCCGTGCTGACAGAAGCCGGACTCGGCCATGTCCTCCATGGCGCGGCGCGGCTGACGGGCGTCAGGCTCGCGTCGGCTGGCTCATCGGTGTGGATCGAACGTGATTCCGGGGTCGCCCTGTCCCGCGGCGCCCTCGATGCACGGCTCGCACGCGCTGCGATGGAGCTGGGCATCGAGGTGGAACACGGGACCTCGGCGACCGTCGGCGTGGATGGAGTGGTCCGCGCGATCCACGACGGAGCGGAGCGGACGCTGCGTCCCGCCGCATGCATCGTGGCCGATGGGCTTGCGGGCCGTTCGCTCGACGGGCACCCTTCTGCATCGTGGGG
>JBEGNG010000339.1:0-2084 GCA_041182645.1 Planctomycetota bacterium | reverse complement strand
GACCTCAGGCGCGGCGAGGTGCTCATGCATGTCGAGGCAGGTGGCTACGTCGGCGCGGTCGAACTGGAGGATGGCAGGATCGACGTCGCTGCGGCGATGGACCATCACGTGCTGAGGCGCGAGGGACCCGCGCACGCGATGTCCGCCCGGCTCGGCGAGGCGGTGACCAGCCGTGCCGCCATCGATGCCGCACGGTGGACCGGTACCCCGTGGCTCACACGGCGGCGGACCTCGTTGGCCATGCCCGGCATCCTGGTGGCCGGTGATGCGGCCGGGTACGTCGAACCCTTCACCGGCGAAGGCATGTCGTGGGCCCTCGCGAGCGGACACGCCGCAGGCCAGCTGGCTGCACGCATGGTGCACGATGCTCGCTGCTGGACCGAGTGGCCCGCGCGGTGGGCGGATCTCCTGAAGCGCGACCGTTGGCGCTGCGCCGTCATGTCGCGGGCGCTCCGGTCACCGCGATCCGTCCATGCAGCCATCGCCATGGCGCGCCTCTGGCCGACGCTGGCCACGCGCATCGCCCGCACCATCGGACAACCACCCCAGGCCTGCACGCCCTCGACGGACGCCGCCCCATGAACCAGCCACGCATCCTCGGCCTCGCCACCAGCACGCCCCCTCGCGAACTGACCCGTGGGGAGTGGCTCACCATCGCGCGCCGGCTCTCCCCCGCACGCGTCGACTCGCGCGTGCTCGAACGCCTGGCCGATCGGAGCGGAATCGACGCACGCGCCTGTGCGTGCCTCGCCCCACCCTTCGGGGAATCGTTCTATCCGGCCGATGACGGCTCCGGCGGTCCAACGACCGCACGGCGCATGGATCTCTGGTGGGCAGGCGTGCGTGACATGGGCGAACGTGCCGCGCGTGCTGCACTCGCCGAGTCAGGCTGCGCACCGGGATCGATCACGCACGTCGTGACCGCGAGCTGCACGGGTTTCCGGGCGCCGGGGCTCGAGATGCACCTGATCGAGTGCCTCGGGCTGCCCGCCTCCGCACGGCGGACCAACATCGGCTTCCAAGGCTGCCATGCCGCCGTGAACGCGCTCGCAGCGGCGCGTTCCATCGTGCTTGCCGAGCCGGCGGCGCGCGTGCTCGTCTGCTGTGCCGAGGTCTCGACCGCGCACTTCCACTACAGCGACCGGCTCGACCGGCTCATCGCGAACACGCTCTTCGCCGATGGTTGCGCGGCGTGCGTCGTCGGCATGTCGGCGGATGCGACGCAGCCGGCGATCCTCGCCACGCACTCGCGGCTGTTCCCCGCGACCGCCGGCGAGATGGGATGGCTCGTCGGCGACCACGGCTTCGAGATGATGCTCGGCGCCCGGGTGCCCGAACTGCTGGAGCAGGCGGTTGGTCCGTGGGTCGATGGTGCACTCGCAGGGCACGGCCTTTCACGCGATGCGGTCGGCGGCTGGGCCATCCACCCGGGCGGACCGCGCGTGATCGACGCCGTGCTGGCCTCGCTCAGGCTCCCGCCGGGCGCCGGCCACCACAGCCGCGAGGTGTTGCGGCGCCACGGCAACATGAGCAGCGCCACGCTGCCCTTCATCCTGCGCGACTTGCGTGATGCGGGTGTGCCGCGCCCGTGGGTCGGCATGGCCTTCGGTCCTGGACTCGCCGGCGAGCTGCTCGTGCTCGGATGAGCGAGCGCGTTCGACCGATCCGGGCGATCCAATCAGCGCCAGCGGCCGTCGACCGGCTCACCCAGCACGGGTGGGACCTTGGTCGGGTCGGCCGGGACGAGCCTCGACTGCCCGACGACGTCCTGGCCATCCTCGCTCCAGAGGTAACGCAGGAAGGCGAGGACGTGCGGCGGCAGGGCGCCGTCCTTGTCGGTGACCACGACGAGGTTCAGCGATCGGGCGAGCGGGTACGTGCCATCGGCGATGGCGGACACGGTGGGCGCGATGAAGGGCCCGGCGTCGGTCTCGGCCAGCGGGAGCATGCGCGCGCGGGCCTGCGCCGCACCGGTGCTCGAGACACCGATCGCGTTGCGGTACGCGCAGCACGCGTTGACCACCGATGACGGACTCGCCTCGACGAAGACCCCGATGGTGGTCAGGGGCTCGCCCGACATGCAC
>JBEGNG010000338.1:0-5421 GCA_041182645.1 Planctomycetota bacterium | reverse complement strand
ACCGCCGAGACGGCCCAGCTGCCGTTCTTCGTCGCCAGCTGCGACTACACGCTGATCGGCGAGGAGTTCTTCGCGGCCAGCGCGTACCTGAGCGGCGCACCGGATCAGCTCGGCACGCTGCGCGGCCAGGACATCGCGAAGGGACTGATCGCGCTCGCGCTGGTGGGTGGGGTGGTCATGGCAACCATGAAGGTCCTCTCGCCCGGGTCCGTTCCCGCCTCCCCCGTGGAGGTTGCACCATGAGCCGTTCGATCGCGCTGCTCATCTGCCTCCTCGGCGGACTCACCATGCTCGTGAGCCCGTTCCTGCCGATGGCGACCGGCTGGGCCAACGAGGTCACCGACTGGTTCAACATCCTTGCCGCGATGGCCTTCGTGCTCGGCGGCGGCAGCCTGCTGAAGGTGCAGCTCATGCGCCTGAGTGCGCGCGGTCCGGGCTGGGGCTATTCGGCCGTGACGCTGCTGGCCTTCATCGTCACGCTCTGGGTCGGCCTGGGCAAGGTCGGGGTCGTCGCCGATGCATCGGCACCTGCCGAGGGCTCGGCCTTCTGGTGGATCTACCTGTACGTGATGACGCCGATCACCTCGACGCTCTTCGCCGTGCTGGCGTTCTACGTGGCGAGTGCGGCGTTCCGTGCGTTCCGCGCGAAGAACCTCGAGGCGACGCTGCTGCTGGTCACGGCCTTCATCATCCTGCTCGGCCGCACCTTCGCCGGCGTGGTGCTGACGGGCTGGCTGCCCGACTGGGCGAGCGGGCTTCGCCTGGAGAACCTGGCCGTCACCATCATGGATGTCTTCAACACGGCCGGCAACCGGGCGATCATCATCGGGATCGCGCTCGGCGTCGCTTCGACGGGCATCCGGCTGATGCTCGGGCTCGATCGCAGTTACCTCGGGGGTGACGCATGAGTGGCGCCCTCGACAGGCGCTGGATCTACCTCGCCATGATGCTGGCGGTCGCGTTGCCGATCCTCTGGAACGGCGTGACCGGCAAGACGTTCCCCGAGTCGCCCACGCCGCCATCGCAGGCCTGCTTCGATGCCATCGAGGCACTGCCCGCGGGTTCACGCGTGCTCGTGAGCTTCGACTACGACCCGGCGAGCGAGGGGGAACTGGCTCCCATGGCCACGACGTTCCTGCGCCACCTCATGCACAAGGGGCTTCGCCCCGTGATCATCGCCCTGTGGCCGCTCGGCCCGACGAAGGCCGAGGAGACGATCGCCAACGTGGTGAAGGCCGACTTCCCGGATCGCGTGAGCGGCCGGGACTACGTGAACCTGGGCTTCCAGACCGGCAACGAGGGCGTGCTCAAGGTGATCGGCACCGATTTCCGCAAGCAGTTCCCGGTGGATCGCTCGGGTACGCCGGTGGACCGTCTGCCGATCATGGAGGGCATCACGAAGGTCGGTGACTTCCCGCTCGTGATCACCATCAGTGCGGGCTACCCCGGCGGCAAGGAGTGGGTGCAGTACGTCTCGAGCGCGAACCCCGGCCTGGTGCTGCTGGCGGGGGTCACCGGCGTGCAGGCTTCGCAGGTGTACTCGTACTACCCCGGCCAGCTGCGCGGCATGCTCGCGGCGATCAAGGGTGCGGCCGAGTACGAGGCACTCGTCAGCGCGGCGATCGACGGTGATCGCGTGACGGCTCCCAAGTACACCGAAGCTCGCCGACGCATGGCGCCGCAGCTCTTCGGGCATCTCCTGCTCATCGCACTGATCGTGATCGGCAACGCGATGTACTTCGCGCAGCGGCGCTGCAAGGCGGTGACACCATGAGCGACGCGATCGCCAACCAGTCGGAGCCGACGCAGGGCAGGTGGTGGATCGGCCTCTTCCTCGTCATCGCCGTGCTCGTGGCGATCCGCGCCGGCATCGGAGAGGGCATGGGCCGCGTCTACGTGCAGACGGAAACGACCGCATACGTGTCCACGGCTGGTGAGGGGGGACGCGTGACCTGGTCGACCGCCCCGGCAAGCGCCGAGGACTCCGTCACGATCGACCGGGATGTCTTCCGGACCGCGGGCCAGTACCGCGCCGCAGAGGCTGCCGCGCCCGGACAGCAGGTCGCAGAGGCTGCCGCGCCCGGACAGCAGGTGATCCGGTTCTCGTGGGACCGCACCATCGGCCTCTGGCTCGCGGCGTTCTTCACGCTGGCCGTCTTCAGCTTCCTGGCTGGGGACAATCCCGCCTACAAGCTGACCGAGAGCATCGTCATCGGCGTCAGCGCCGGGTACTGGATGGTGGTGGCCTTCTGGGAAACGCTCGTGCCGAAGCTCCTGGCCCAGCTCGCGCCCGACCTCGTGAAGGCATGGTGCATGCCCAACCTCGAGGGCGGCGCCTTCAACCCCGTGGCGCTCGTGCCGCTCGGTCTGGGCATCATGCTGCTCTCGCAGCTCACGCCGCTGGGTCGGCACGTCGGCCGGTGGCCGCTCGCGTTCGTGATCGGCACGTTCGCGGGGCTCAAGATGGTCAGCCATGTCGAGAGCGACATCATCGAGCAGGTTCGGGCGACCATGCTGCCGCTGGTGGCGAACGGCGAGGGCGGTGCGCCCGCGCTCTGGCCATCGATCCGCAACGTGCTCGTGATCGTCGGCGTGCTCTGCACGCTCACCTACTTCGTGTTCAGCGTCGAGCACAAGGGGGCCGTGGGACGCGCGGCCCGCGTCGGCGTGTGGTTCCTGATGATCACCTTCGGTTCGGCCTTCGGGTTCACGGTCATGGGGCGCATCGCGCTCCTGGCGGCCCGGTTCGAGTTCCTCTTCATCGATTGGCTCTGGCTCATCGATCCCAAGGGTGAGCGGACGATGGCGGTGGTTGCTGCCGCGGCACAGGCGGGATCATGAAGTCTGAACACAACCTGAACATCGTCAAGGCAACGCCTTAACAAAGGCAAGGAACCGCACAGATAGCGTTCAGTCCATGTTCGGGCTGCGTTCAGGCCGGTGACGGCCGCGGCCCGGGCGAGCGGCGGGTCGTGCGCCAAGACATGGAGCGGCTGACGATGCACCTTGCCACCATCTTCACAGTGTTCAGCATGGCCACGGTCGGCGACGCCGACCTGCAGGCCGAGATCGACGCGCTCCGGGCCGACCTGACGGCCTTCCAGCGGAGCCGGTCGCAGGGTTCCCTCGATGCCGAACGGGCCGACGAGATCCGGGCGATCGTGCGGGATGCCCTGGCGGATGCGGGCACCCGGACCATGATGCAGGACGGTCGCGGACAGCCGGCCTTCCAGGGCGACAGCTTCTACCGCCTCGATGCCAGCGGCACCGAGATCACCTCGGCGGACGGGAACTTCCGCTACCACCTGAACGTCCAGCTGCAGCTGCGCTTCATCCAGGGCTTCGAGAATCGCCGGACCCGCTTCATCATGGACGGGCATGCCTTCGGCAAGGAGTGGCGGTACGCGCTGCAGATCTCACGCCCCAGCGGCGTGCCGTCGCCCCGTGTCCCGGACATCGAGGACGCATGGGTCGGTCGCGTGCTCTCACCGGAATTGCAGCTCAAGATGGGCCAGTTCCGTCCCGGCTTCACGCGCGAGGAGATGATGAGTTCGGCGACGACGCTCTTCATGGAGCGCAGTGCGCTCAACAACTACTTCCGCGCGGCCCGGTCGCGCGGCATCGCGCTGGAGTGGGAGACCGAGCACTTCATGTGGCGCAGCGGATGGTTCGACGGCATCACGGTGCGGTCGCCCTCCACGCCGGGCGGGGCGGATTGGAACACGGGCAACACGGTGAACCTGCCGTGGGACAACAACCTCGACATCGACTGGGCGCTTTCCAGCCGATTCGACTGGAAGCTCGCCGGGACCTGGCGTGAACTGCGCGACTACACCCCGTGGCTGGACATGAAGGGACAGGCAACCAACCTCGGCGTGGCGGTGGATGCCGAGCAGGCGAGCCCGTCGGCACCCTTTCCGCCCGACCCCTGGATGGTCGAGGTGACCGCGGACCTGATGCACAAGCAGGCCGGATGGTCGATCTTCGCCTGGGGGGTGTTCCGGCGCGTGCAGAGCGACGATGGCCAGTCCAACCAGTGGGGCGCGTTGGTGCAGGCCAGCACGATGCTCGCCGAGAAGTGGGAGGCGGGCCTTCGCTACAGCATCGGCGACTCGGGAGCGGACTCGGACGCCGCGTATCCCATGCTGAGCCTGCTCGAACTGAACCTCAGCCATTACTTCCACCGGCACAGCATGAAGGTCCAGCTCGACGTCGGGTACTCCTTCGAGGGGCTCAGCGCCAACAGCCGCGGCAACGGCTTCGCGACCTCGAGCGCCGGGCTGCTGCCGGACGTCCAGCCCCCCGGTGGCGACGTGTCCGGGCAGGTCTACGTCGCCGTCCAGTACCAAGTGCTCTTCTGAGGCCACGGGCCGGGCGTATGCTCGGGTGCCCATGACGGCCGCACCGACAGCGCCTGCGACGAATCCCGTGGCCGACCAGGCGTCGGTGCAGGAGCCTGCACGTGCCGACCCGTGCGTGCTCCTGATCCTCGGCGCGAGCGGCGACCTGACCCACCGCAAGCTGATCCCGTCGATGTACGAGATGCACTGCCTGGGCGCGCTGCATCCATCGACCGCGATCCTGGGCATGAGCCGGACGGCGAAGACCGACGAGGGTTGGCGTGCCGAGATGCGCACCGCCGTGCAGGCGACGGTGACGTCGTTCGACGCGACGCGGTGGCAGGCCTTCGAGCAGCGGCTCTTCTACCACGCAGGCGATGCCGCCACGCAGGCCGCCTACCCCGCGCTGGGCGAGCGGCTCGATGCGCTCGCGTCGGCGCGAGGCACGAAGGGGAACATCCTCTTCTACCTCTCCGTCGCGCCGTCGCTCTACGAGCCCATCGTGCAGTGCATCGACGACGCTGGCCTCGTCACCGAGGGCAAGCGCTGGTGCAGCATCGACCCCAAGGGCCGGTCATGGCAGCGGATCGTCGTCGAGAAGCCCTTCGGCACCGACGAGGCGAGCGCCGCGAGCCTGAACCGCGCGCTCGGCCGCGTGTTCGAGGAGGACTCGACCTACCGCATCGACCACTACCTGGGCAAGGATCTCGTGCAGAGCCTGCTGGTGCTCCGGTTCGCCAACAGCATCTTCGAGCCGGTCTGGAACCACCGCTACATCGACCATGTCCAGATCACGGCTGCCGAGACCGTCGGCGTCGGCACGCGCGGGGGCTTCTACGAGCAGACCGGTGCCGTGCGCGACATGATCCAGAGCCACCTCATGCAGGTGCTCGCGTTCGTCGCCATGGAGCCGCCGAACCGGATGCGCGCGAACGAGATCCGCAGCGAGAAGATCAAGCTCATCGGTGCGATCCGCCCGACCGCCGCCGCCGACGTGCCCACGCACGGCGCGTTCGGCCAGTACGGCGCGGGGCCCGATCCTGCGTACGCGCAGCTGCAGGGCGTGGGCCCCGGCAGCACC
>JBEGNG010000337.1:0-2948 GCA_041182645.1 Planctomycetota bacterium | reverse complement strand
CTCCCGGCACCCAGGAACTGGCGCCGCGTGATCGCATGAAGGCTGGGCAGGTCGTGGCGCATCACGGTCGGCTCAGGAACTCATCGGTGTTCAGGATGGCGCTGGCCACGCTGGCCAACGCTGCATGGCGCACGGCATCGGGGCCATCGCCCGCCACCGCCGCTGCATCGGCCGGTGCGGCGTCGTACCGGGCGCGCTCGCCGTCGAACAGGGCGCGCAGCACGCCGCGCTCGGCATCGAGCGGTGCGCGCAGAAGCGCACGATGCCACATCGCGCCCAGTGCGGCATCGTCATCCAGCGCCTCGGCCGAGCGTGCCAGCGCCACCGCGCATTCGACGAACGCAGGATCGTTCAGCGTGACCAGTGCAGCCAACGGCGTGTTCGTGCGCACGCGGCGCACGGTGCAGGTGGCTCGGTCCACCGCGTCCAGCGTCATCAGGCTCGGGTACGGCGCCGAGCGGCGCCAGAAGGTGTAGATCGCCCGCCGGTGGCGCTGCGCCCCTTCGCTGGTCGTCCATTGCGAGCCGTTGTAGACGACATTCCAGATCCCATCGGGCTGCGGCGGCATGACCGGCGGGCCACCCATCGTGCGGGAGAGGAGCCCCGAGACGAGCAGGGCGCTGTCGCGGATCGCCTCCGCATCGAGCCTGCGCCGGGGTGCATGCCAGAGCAATCGGTTCGACGGATCGCGTTCGATGCCCGGCCCTGCGCGGACGGCGGACTGCCGGTAGGTCGCGCTCGTCACGAGTTCCCGCAGGAGCGCCTTCAGGTCCCAACCGCCTTCACGGAAGCGCACGGCCAGGTCATCGAGCAGTTCCGGGTGCGATGGCGGATCGCCCATCACGCCGAAGTCGTCGCTGGTCGCGACCAGTCCCGTGCCGAAGAGCGACTCCCACGCGCGGTTGACGATCACGCGTGCCGTCAGGGGATTCGTGGGCGCGACGAGCCACTCGGCCATGCCTCGCCGATCGCGTGGCCAGGCGTCGTCGAACGCGTGCAGGGCCGATGGTGTCCCGGCGGTCAGGGGCTCGGCCGGCGCCGTCAGCGCGCCTCGGTCGAGCCTGTGCGTCGAGCGGCGTCGGTCGACCGGCAGGTCCTCGAGCACCGGCACGCGCGTCTCGCCGTGGGGCGTCGTCACGGCCATGGTCGGTGCCTCGTCATCCGTGTCGGCGTCGGCCTGCTGGTTCAGGAAGTCCATGAACCGGTAGTAGTCGGCGTGGGCGAGGTCGTCGTAGGGATGGCTGTGGCACTGGACGCACTGCATCGACAGCCCCATCCAGGCGTTCCAGGTGGTGGCCACGCGGTCCATGACCGCCGCCATGCGGAACTCCTCGTTGTCCGTGCCGCCTTCGGTGTTGTTCAGCGTGTTGCGGTGGAACGCCGTCGCCACGCGCGTCGATGCATCGGCCGCCGGCAGCAAGTCACCAGCAAGCTGTTCGCGCGTGAATCGGTCGAACGGCATGTTCGCGTTCAAGGCATCGATGACCCAATCGCGCCAGGCCCAGATGGTTCGGTTCCCGTCCTTCTCGTAGCCCTGTGTGTCGGCGTAGCGTGCGATGTCCAGCCAGGGCGCAGCCCATCGCTCACCGAAGTGTGGCGAAGCCAACAGTCGATCGACCGCGCGTTCATACGCATCGGGTGCCGCATCCGCGAGGAAGGACGCGAGCTCATCCTCGGTCGGCGGCAAGCCGATCAGATCGAGCGAGACCCGGCGCAGGAGCGTCGCACGGTCGGCTTCGGGCGACGGATCCAGCCCGGCGTGGCGAAGGCCTTGCAGGATGAACCCATCGATCGGTCGGCGGCACCAGGGATCGCTCGCTTCAGCGGGGCGATCGGGGTGCACCGGCACCACGAAGGACCAATGTCGTTCCTCCGGCGCGCCCGCGGCGATCCACTCGTGCAGCAGGCGTCGCTCGGCGGCGGTCAAGGCCTCGCCATCGGGCGGCATTCGCTCATCGGCATCGCTGCTGGCGATGCGTCGGAGCAGTTCACTCGCCGCAGGATCACCGTTCACTCGCCGCAGGATCACCGGGCACCACCGCGCGAAGCCCACTCGCCGCGGGTCGGCTCGCGCGCTCGGTGCCGTGCAGGTTCAATCCGCCGCGCTCGCGAACGCCCCCGTGGCACTTCAGGCATCGATCGGCGATCAGCCGGCGGGCACTCTCGGCCAACGGCAACGGTCCATCCGCTCCAGCGCAGCACAGGACCATGGCAAGCGAAGCCAGCACGGTCGGATGGTAGCTCCTGCGTCAGGGGCGCCAACCGCGAGAGCCCAATCGATACGAGTTGGATGGACTCCGATTCGTGGTGGTGTCGAGACGCTGTTGAAGGGGTCGACCCCACAAGGGGTATTCACGCGACATCAGCGTCTCACAGGCGGCTGGCGGCTCGGAGGCACGAGCTTTGGTGGATTGGGGATGCGTGCTGCATCAGTCAGGCGCAGCCAGTCCGACTCGGCGAGGCCCGCGTGGATGGATCCATTCTTTGAGTCGAGCAGGAAGTACCCGGGAGTCGTGCCGCGAGCGGCACCACTGCGTCCGAAGATGAACTCGTTGTGGTGGCCGATCTCGAGGAGATCCGTACCGAGTTCCAGGATACTGCCCCCGTACTTGGGCTCGCTGAGAAAGATTTCCGAGCTGCTCGACATGGAGATGAAGTAACCGCCGGGCAAGGGCGCTGACTGATCAGAACAGGAGACAAGCGCCATGACGGCCGAAAGCGCTGCGGCTTGGAACCACCGGAGATCCTCGAGTCGTTGCAGTGTGTTGCTTGCCATTCGTCGTACTTTAGGGAGGATTCGGGGCAAGTCCTGCGCCTGACTGGCGACGCCGCATCACCGCTCCCGCGGAGCATCAAGGAACGACTGCATCGCGCGGCGGACGGCGTCGGGTGCATCGGAGAAGGGGACATGTCCGGCGTCAGGCACCAGCACCACGGTGCTCAGTCGG
>JBEGNG010000336.1:3183-3523 GCA_041182645.1 Planctomycetota bacterium | reverse complement strand
GCCGGGGAAGTGCGTCTCGAAGTCGAGGATGTTCGTGATATCCGCACCGCGCCAGGCGTAGATCGACTGGTCCGGGTCGCCGACGACCGTCAGGCTCCCGTGCGCCTGGGCGATCGACCCGGCGATCACGAACTGCGCATGGTTGGTGTCCTGGTACTCGTCGATGAGCACGTGCCGGAAGCGCTGCTGGAGTTCCTCCCGCACCGAGGCATCCTGCCGGACGAGCCGCGCCACCCGCAGGAGCAGGTCGTCGAAGTCGACCGCGTTGCACTTGGCGAGTTCGGCCTCGTAGGCACGGTAGATCTTGGCGAGCGAACGGCTCGTGAAGTCGCCGGCCTCG
>JBEGNG010000336.1:0-3154 GCA_041182645.1 Planctomycetota bacterium | reverse complement strand
TCGCTGATCCGCGAGAGCACGATCGCCGCGGGCCAGTTCTTGCTGTCGAACCCCGCAGCCGCGATCGCGCGCTTGGCCGCGTCGCGCGCGTCGTCGGTGTCGAAGATCGAGAACCCGGGGGCAAGCGGCGTGCCGTCGCTCGCCGCAGCCGCCGGCGAGGATCCGTACCGGCGCAGCAGCGTCGCACAGAAGGAGTGGAAGGTGCTGACCTGCAGGCCGCGCGAACCGGCGAGCCCATCGTCCAGCATGGCGTGCACGCGTTCCTTCATCTCGCCGGCCGCCTTGTTGGTGAAGGTCAGCGCGAGGATCGACCATGGCGCCGCGCCCTGCGCCACCAGGTGCGCGATCCGCCGCGTAATCACGCGCGTCTTGCCCGAGCCAGGTCCGGCAAGCACCAGGAGCGGCGTCGCCGGGTGCACCACCGCCGCCCGTTGCGCGTCGGTGAGACCATCGAGCCATGGGCCTTCCGTGACCATGGGGCGAGTCTAGAAGCGCACCGACCACCTCCCCGGCAAGTTGTCCACCATTCGGCACCCGCGGCAGACCCTGGCCTGAACGATGTCAAGAGAGCAAGTCTTGACACGTTCTTGACTTACGCTTTGGGCGCCAAAAGCGCGATATTTTGTGATTCGGACCCTTGCAACCACTACATGTAGGGCTATCGTGCGCTCCTGCCGGTGAGGTGGTGGTTCCCCTGACTGGCTCGGAAGCCGCGGAGAAAGTTGGTTCTCGGACCATCAATCCCGTTGTTTCGACTCCATCCCGCTTGGTGCCGATCGTTGTGGAGACCCGGCAACCAACTCAAGCGACGATGGCCTGGTGGATCGTGGGCGCACCCTTGGGTTGCGTGCACCGAGGGGGCTGCACGGGCTGGGTGCTTCCAGCCATGGTCGTCGATGCCAAGCCATCGGCCGCTGCCCTGCGCGGGGTGGTGCAGGAGGAACAGAGAAGACCCATATGGCAGTGCTCTGTGACACCCAGATCCGGGAATGCGTTCCCATCGAGCCGTTCGCCGAGAACGTGAAGCGGCCCGGCACCGTCTCCTACGGCGTCTCCAGCTACGGCTACGACGTCCGGGTCGGCACCAAGTTCAAGATCTTCACCAACGCCACCTCGGGCGGCGTCGCGGTGGTCGATCCCAAGAACTTCACCAACGACCTCTTCATCACGATCGACACCGCGCAGACCGGCAAGGACCACATCCTGATCCCGCCGAACTCCTTCGCGCTGGCCGAGACCGTCGAGGTCTTCGACGTGCCGCGCGACGTGCTCGCGATCTGCGTCGGCAAGAGCACCTACGCCCGCTGCGGCATCATCGTCAACGTCACCCCGCTCGAGCCCGAATGGCGCGGCAAGGTGACGATCGAGATTTCCAACACCACTCCCCTGCCCGCCAAGATCTACGCCAACGAAGGCATCGCCCAGATGATCTTCCTGAAGGCCGATCGGGTCTGCGCGGTGTCGTACGCCGACAAGGGCGGCAAGTACCAGGACCAGGGCGGCCTCACGCTGCCCCGAGTCGACGGACTGCCCTTCCAGGGCCATTGATTCACAGTGTCCCCCGGCCGGCACCGCCGGCCCGTGGACGTCACGCCTCCAGAGTCAGCAACACGGACGGTTCGAACGAGTCAAGCAGCGCACGGACGCAAGGTAGGAAGCCATGAAGATCAATCGACGGTTCACGGACGGCAAGCGCGATGTGTTCAGCACCATCGAATGGACCACGCGCACCAGCAAGATCCACAACTCCGACGGCTCGGTCGTCTTCGAGATGACCGATGCCGAGATCCCCAAGGAATGGACGCAGCTCGCCACGGACATCGTGGTGAGCAAGTACTTCCGCAAGGCCGGCGTGCCGCAGTTCGACCAGGACGGCGTCCCGGTCGTGAAGGACGGCAAGCCCGTGTTCGGCCCCGAGAAGAGCGTGCGCCAGGTGGTGCACCGCCTCGCCGGCTGCTGGGCGCACTGGGGCCAGGAGCACGGCTACTTCGACTCCGCCGACGATGCGCAGGCCTTCTACGACGAGCTCAGCTACATGCTCGTCACGCAGATGGCCGCACCGAACAGCCCGCAGTGGTTCAACACGGGCCTCAACTGGGCCTACGGCATCAACAGCCCCGCACAGGGCCACTGGGTCGCCGACCACCTCACCGGCGCGCTCTCGCTCGCCAAGGATGCGTACACGCACCCCCAGCCGCACGCGTGCTTCATCCAGTCCGTCAGCGATGACCTGGTCAACGAGGGCGGCATCATGGACCTGTGGGTCCGCGAGGCGCGCCTCTTCAAGTACGGCTCCGGCACCGGCACCAACTTCAGCCGCCTGCGCGGCGAGAACGAGCCGCTCTCCGGCGGCGGCCGCAGCTCGGGCCTCATGAGCTTCCTCAAGATCGGTGACCGCGCCGCGGGCGCCATCAAGTCCGGCGGCACCACCCGCCGCGCGGCCAAGATGGTCTGCCTCGACGTCGACCACCCGGACATCGAGGCCTTCGTCAACTGGAAGGTCCGCGAGGAACTGAAGGTCGCCGCGCTCGTCGAGGGCCTGAAGCAGCTGCCGCAGGACCAGCAGGACCTGGCCAAGGGCATGGGCCTCAAGCTCGACTACGACTTCAACGGCGAGGCGTACTACACCGTCAGCGGCCAGAACTCGAACAACTCCGTCCGCCTGTCGGATGCGTTCTTCGATGCGGTCGATGCCGATGCCGACTGGTCGCTCACGCGCCGCATGGACGGCAAGGCGGCCAAGACGCTGAAGGCATCGGCGCTGTGGGACCAGATCTGCTACGCCGCCTGGCGCTGCGCCGACCCCGGCCTGCAGTACGACACCACGATCAACGCCTGGCACACCTGCCGGCGGGCGCATCAACGCCAGCAACCCGTGCAGCGAGTACATGTTCCTCGACAACACGGCGTGCAACCTGGCGTCGATCAACCTGATGAAGTTCTACGACGCCGAGTCGCGGACCTTCGACATCGCCGGCTTCGAACACGCGATCGACGTCTGGACCATGGTCCTCGAGATCAGCGTGCTCATGGCGAGCTTCCCCAGCCGCGAGATCGCCGAACTGAGCTGGAAGTACCGCACGCTGGGCCTGGGCTACGCCAACCTCGGCGCCATGCTCATGCAGGCGGGCATCCCGTACGACAGCGACGAGGG
>JBEGNG010000335.1:0-2564 GCA_041182645.1 Planctomycetota bacterium | reverse complement strand
TGCAGGCGCTCAGGACGACCCGTCGCCAGGCGGCCGGCAAGGCCCTGCCGGTGATCCTCGACCACCTCATCGACGGCGTCGAGGCGGGACAGCCGCTCTACCAGGCCGCGAAGGAGTACGGCCCGCCGTTCGACGAGATGACCGTCGGCATGTTCCGCGCCGCCGACGCCACCGGACGCATGAGCGAGATCATGCACCAGCTGGCCGACCTGCTCGACCGGAGCGTCGAGCTGCGGCGCGAGGTCATCGGCGCGACGATCTATCCCATGATCCTCGCCGGCATCATGACCGCGAGCATCATCACGATGGTCACCTTCGTGCTGCCCAAGCTGCTCGCGCCGATCACGAGCGGCACGAAGATCGCCATCCCGTGGCCCACGCAGGTGCTGATGAGCATGGCGACCTTCGTGGGTTCCTGGTGGTGGGTGATCGTGCTCGGCGCCACCGTCGGCTGGTTCGCGCTGCGCGGCTGGCTGCGCGTCCCGGCCAACCGGCTCGTCGTCGACGGGGCGCTGCTGCGCGTGCCCGTCCTCGGCACGCTGCTGCGCGACGTGGCGGTGGCGCGCTTCACGCGCACGCTGGGCACGCTCGTCAGCGCCGGCATCCCGATCCTGACCGCCCTGCGCACCGTGCGCGACACGCTGGGCAACTACGCGATGATGGCCGCGATCGACGACGTGAGCGACCGCGTGTCGACCGGCGCCTCGCTGGCCGACCCGATGGAGCGCAGCGGCCACTTCCCGCCCCTGCTCATCCAGATCGTCAACATCGGCGAGAAGTCCGGCAAGCTCGAGCCGATGCTGATGCACGCCGCGGGTGCGTTCGACCGCCAGGTGAACAACTCGCTGAAGCTCTTCACCAAGATCCTGCCCATCGCCCTGCTGCTGGTCATGTCCGTCGTGGCCGGCTTCGTGCTCGTGGGCATGCTCCTGCCGCTCCTGAACATGCAGACCGCCTTGGGCGCGTAGCGCCGAAGCCCCCGCACCCCGAAGAAAGGAACCATGACCATGCAACCCTCCCGCTCCGATCGACGTCGCGCCCGCCGCGCGTTCAGCCTCATCGAGATCCTGATCGCCGTGACGATCCTCGGCATCATGGCCGCGGTGTTCGTGCCGCGCCTGGGCTTCCTGATCGGCAGCTCGAAGCAGAAGCGTGCCTTCAGCGAGATGGCCACGCTCTCGAACCAGATCACGATCTACATGACCCAGAACGGCATGAGCTCGCTCGGCGACGACTTCGAGCTCGCCGAGATGGTGGAAGGCGACCCGCCGTTCATGCCCGCGAGCGCCCTGAAGGACCCCTGGAAGAACGACTACGTGCTCGAGACGGACGACGTCCCGCCCGGCCTGGAGTTCGACATCATCTGCTACGGAGCCGACGGCCAGCCGGGCGGCGAGGGCGAGGATGCGGACATCCGCCTGAGCGAACCGCCGGGCAAGTGACCCACGGATGCACCGCCGCGCCTTCACGCTCATCGAGGTCCTCGTCGCGACCATCATCCTGGTGGTGCTCGCGGCGGCGGTCGTGCCGCGCATGGCCGGCCTGGGCTGGTTCAGCCACGACTCGGCGATGACGCAGATGGAGCAGGTCCTGGCGAGGTTCGCGTACCGGGAGTCCTCCGGCCCGCAGCAGGTCGCGCTCATGCGGGACGGCGACACCGGCGACATCGCGCTGCTGGTCATGAAGCGCCCCCCGGGCCTCGAGGCCGAGGCGCAGTGGGAGTACGACACGATGGTCAAGCCGTTCCGCGTGCCGGCCGACATGGAACTGGTCTCCATCTCGGCCGACGGACAGGAGCTCGACCCGCGCACCTGGATGATCGCGAGCATCCCGTCGGGCGGACGGCCCGAGGTCGTCATGACGTGGGTCGGACCATCGGGCGAGACCGAGCTCCGGCTCGCCTCCACGCAACTGATCCCCCGCCGCGCCGACAACGGCGTCTCCCTCGTGGCCGAGCGCGAGGGCGTCGACCTGGACGCCAGCGGCCTGACCCAGGAGGACTGGTGATGCGCCGCGGCTTCGCGCTCATCGAGGTCGTGATCGCCGGGGTGATCCTGGCGGTCGGCCTTGCCGGCGGCCTTGCCGGCATCATCAACGTGTCGATGCGCGCGATGGAGATGCAGCGCCGCGGCGAGGCCGAGGTGATCGCCTCCTCCCTGCTCGACGGCCTGCTGTCGCAGGTGCTGGTCGACGGCGTGACCGAGTTTCCCAAGCTGAACGCGACCTCGGGCCGCTTGAACGCGACCTCGGGCCGCTTCGACCCGCCGTTCGAGGACTGGGAGTTCGAGGTGCTCATCGATCCCGAGGGCCTCGGCGACCCGTACACCGTGACGGCGCTCGTGCGCGATGCGCGGGGGCAGGCCTACACGGCCGAGACCCGCATCGCACCCCGCCTGGGCGAGGATCCCAACCCGGACCGGCGTCCACCGGAACCGTTCGACCGCCAGAGTGCCTACGAGAAGGACGAGGAGGCCCCCGTTGCGCCGTGACCCCCGCGCCTTCACGCTGGCCGAACTGCTGATCGCCGGCACGATCGCCGTGGTGATCGCCGCGGTCATCACCTC
>JBEGNG010000334.1:0-3344 GCA_041182645.1 Planctomycetota bacterium | reverse complement strand
CGCATGAGCGTGGTCAGGTCCTCCAGCGGCATCCACCACTCGCCGTCGATCGTCGAGCCGGGTGCCTGCATGGTGCCGACGATCGTGAGCGGCGTGCCGGCGAGCATGATGCGGCTGCCGATGGCCGTTGCCGCGTCGACGCCGAGCCTGCGCATGGCGCTCGCGCCGGCGAGGACCTCTCCCGATCCGCGTTCGGGCCACCTGCCACCGGTGAGGCGGACTTCGGGATGGACCAGCAGTGCCGCATGCCCCACGCCGCGGACGAGTCCGTTGTCCGTCGCACCGCCCGCTGCGTCGAGCCCGATCGGCAGCGCCACGTGCGTCTCGGGGCTCACGTGCTCCATGCCGGCCGTGCGCCTGATGCCCTGCACGCTGGCCGAGAGGATGCCGGGCGCACGCGCACCGATCTCGCTGCGCTCGAGCGACTCCTCGCTTCCGGCACCCAGCACGATCACGCGCGTCGCCGATGCGGTGGAGCCGAGTGCGGACTCCATGCCCACGAGGAACGCGGAGGCCGTCGCGATCAGGGCGCCCGCGACGAACGCACCGGCCAGCGCCAGGAGCGTCCGGCCGCGACCACGCGCAAGCCCCCGCAGCGAGTACTCCAGCGGGAGCGTCCTCATGATGCGCCCCGCAGGAGATCGACCAGGCGCGCGCGCGAGGCGGTCCACGCCGGAACGGCCGTGGCCAGGAGTCCCGCCACGAGCGCGCAGGCGGCGGCGAGCACGAAGATCGACGGGTCGATTCGCGGCGTGATCGAGACGCCTTCCATGGTGAAGGCGAGGCCGGCACGCGACAGGCCCAGCCAGGCGAGCCCGGCGCCGAGCAGTCCGCCCAGTGCACCCACCAGTGCGCCCTCGGCCAGCACGATCGCGCTGATGGCTGATGCCCGCATCGGTGAAGCCGAGCGTGCGCAGCACCGCGAACTCGCGCGAGCGGTGGCGGGTGACGTTGACCATCGTCGTCGCCAGCAACCCGAAGGCGGCGAGCACGGCGCCGATCCCGATGAGCGAGCTGAAGCCTGCGAGCGCCACGACGTCACGCGCGGCCCGGGCCACGAACGCGGTCTGCGGTCGCGTCGCCGTCGGTGCCTCGTCGGCCTTGAAGCGCCTGACGGTGACGTCGAACTGCGTGACGATGCCGCCCGTCCCCCCGCGCGCCACGCGCTCCTGCAGGTAGGCCAGGTGGGTCAGCGCACTGTTGCGCCACTGAGGATCGTCGCTCTCGAGGATGCCGTCGACCACGACGTCGATCCCCGCCGCCGTCAGCGACGAGCCCACGCGGAGGCCGCGCCGCGCCGCGAGTTCACGCCCGACGAGCGCGCCGTTGCCGTGACCGGCCCAGGCCTCGAGCGAACCCGCGGCGAGTCGGGGCGCCATCGCGCGCAGGTCCTCGACCGGCACGCCTCGGAAGGTGACGACGTCCAGCGAGGCACGGCAGTTGGAGACGACGATCTTCACGGGGACGACCGCCGCGACGCCAGGGAGTTCGGCGATCTGCCGGTCGTACCGCTGGGGCAGCGCGCTGGCGAACGGGCAGAAGCGGTTCTCGCGGTAGACGATCAGCCGCGTCTCGCCGGCGCGCGTGGTCGTGGCATCGCGCACGCCCAGGTCGATGCACGCGATCGCCGCGGCGAGCGCGGTCGTCAGGGCGACGCCGGCGACGAGCGCCACGGTGCGCAACCGCTGGCGGCGTGCACTGCGCAGCGCGTAGCGGATCCGGGTCACGAGCGCGCTCATCGTGCAGCCTCCACGCCGGCCAGCCGGCCTTTCTCCAGGCGCACCGTGCGTTCCGCGCGCCGTGCGATCGCATCATCGTGCGTGACCATCACGATGGTCTGGCCGCGCTCGCGGTGCAGGCGGCCGAAGAGGTCCATGACCGCATCGGCATTGGTCCGGTCGAGGTCGCCGGTCGGTTCATCGGCCAGGAGCAGCGTGGGCTGCGTGACGAGGGCGCGTGCGATCGCCACGCGCTGCTCCTGCCCGCCCGAGAGCTGGCGGGGAAGGTGACCGTGCCGTGCCGCGAGGTCGACCGATTCGAGCGCCTCGACGACGCGACGGTGGCGCTCGCCTGCCGTGAGGTCGTGCAGCAGCAGCGGCAGCTCCACGTTCTCATACGCGGTCAGCACCGGCACCAGGTTGTAGAGCTGGAACACGTAGCCGACATGGCGCGATCGCCAGCCCGCGAGCTGGTTGCGGTCAAGCCTCGCAAGGTCGGTGCCGTCCACGAGCAGTTCGCCCGAGGTCGCGCGGTCGATCCCGGCGAGCAGGTTCAGCAGCGTGGTCTTGCCGCTGCCGCTCGGTCCCATCAGCGCGGTGTAGGAACCGCGCTCGATCGACAGGTCGAGGTGGTCGAGCACGTGCACCGCTTCACCGCCGCGACGGTAGTCCTTGCAGAGCGACCGGCATTCGATGAGGCTCATGGCTCTTCCTCCTTGGGCGCGATGCGGGCCCCATCGGGCAGGGAGGCGTGCGAGGGATGCACGATCACCTCGCCGGGACGGATGCCGTCGCCGGCGACGAGCCATCCATCACCCGTGTCGTGCGCTTCGCCGAGGTCGACCCGACGCAGGAACCCGCCGTCCATCACGAGCACCCCGGCGCGCGTGCCGTCACGCACGACCCAGTCCGCCGGCACCACGACCTGCGTACGTGACGTCGACTCGCCCGAGCCCGGGACGAGGATGCGCACGCGCGTCAGCGTGTCGGGCCGCAGCAGGCCCTCGGCGTCGTCGATGCCGATCTTGACCTGCAGCGTGTTCTTGGCGATGTCCGCGCGGAACCCGCCCACGAGCACCGTGCCGTGGAAGGTCCGGCCCTTGAAGGCATCGATGGTGATCTCGGCCTGCTGGCCGGGCGCGACGCTGCCCGCATCGGCGAGCGGCACGTCGCAACGCACCTGCACCTTTGCGGGATCGAAGAGTGCGAAGAGCGCACCGGCGTTCTCGTGCTCCACGCCGATCCGCTCGCCGGGCTCGACCCGTCGCTCGTAGATCACGCCGTCGACGGGCGCGACCACGCTGCACCGCTCGACATCCAGGGCCGCGCGCTCGAGCGCACCCCGCGCCATGAGTTCCGCGCCCTCGGCCCGGGCGAGCTGTGCCGTGGCCAGGTCGACATCGACCTGCGCGGCCTCGCCCACGCTCAGCCGTGCCTGCGCCAACATGTGCTGGAGCCGCGCCTGTGCGGCCTCGGCGCGGGCCATCGCGTGCGCGCCGGCAGCCTGTTGCTCGGCTTCCTCGAAGGGCCGTGCATCGATCGTGGCGAGCACCTGGCCCGCCTTCACGGCATCGCCCTCGATCGCCTTCACGGTGGTGACCGTCCCATCGACGAGGCCCGGCACCA
>JBEGNG010000333.1:0-2752 GCA_041182645.1 Planctomycetota bacterium | reverse complement strand
CAGGAACCAGCGGTAGAGCGTGGCGGCTTCGTCGGTCCGTCCTGCGCGGGCCAGGTCGAAGAGCCGCACGCTCTCCAGCGGCAGCGCATTCACGAGCCCCGCCACCCAACCCACCGCGCCGGCTGCGACGCCCTCGACCAGCATGTCGTCCAGCCCGACGAAGCACGCCACCCGGTCCCCGAGCTCGGCGCGCAGCGCGGTGATGCGCCGGGCATCGCCGCTCGAGTCCTTCACCGCGTGCAGGTTCGGATGGCGCGCCGCGAAGCCGGCGACCTGGCGCGCATCGATGTCGACCCCGTACGCGTGCGGGTTGTTGTAGAGCATGCAGGGCAGCCGGGTCGTGGCGAACACCGCGTCCATGTGGGCCTGCACCTCGGCCCAGGGACCCTTGTGCACGTAGGGCGGCAGCACCATCAGGCCGCCGCAGCCGGTCGCTGCGGCATCGCGCGCCAGCGCCGTCGCCTCGCGGGTGCTCGCGGATGCGATCGCCTCGGCGTGCGTGAGCGTGCTCCCCTCGCCGAGCGAGCCGGGTGCGATGATGGCGGTGCAGCCCGCATCGACGAGCCACGCTGCGTGCCGCGCGAGGAAGGCGTGGTCGATGGTCCCGGTTTCGTCGAACGGCGTGGTGATGGCAGGCATCACGCCGCGCCACGTTGCAGGCTCAAGGTGCATGGGCGGTGAGGCTACCGGCGGGGACGCCCGACCATGCGTGCTAGAGTCCGTTGCATGGATCGACGCAGCCCCGCGGCATCATCGGCGCTCGAGCGAAGGCTCGCCCCGATCCGCGCGGAGTTCATGGCCGGCCGCCTCGATCGTGCACTCGAGCTGGCGGAGTTCGCGATCCGCACCGATCCGCGTGAACCGGCGTTCCTCAGCATCGCGGCGCGCGTGCTCTCGGCGCAGGAACGCCACGACCGGGCCATCGCGATGGCCGGACGCGCACTCGCGATCACCGACCATCCCGAGCCGCGCATGGTGCGCGGGGAGTCGCTGCGATCGCTCGGCCGGACGGACGAGGCGCTCGTCGACCTCGAGCGGGCGATCGCCATGGCGCCGCACTCCCGCGACCTGCTGCTGCTGCTCGTGACCACGCTCGAGGAGGCTGGTCGCGTCGAGGAGGCACGCGCACGCCTGGGGTCCCTGGCGACGTGCGATGCGGGAACGACCTCGACGGATCCCCGCGCCGCCTACGAGGTCGCCAAGCTCGAGCTCCACGATGGCCGCTTCGATGCAGCCGTCGCGCGCATCGACGCCGCCCGTCCCGCCGCCGAGCCGGGCTCGATCGCGTCGACGATGCTGCTGCACCTGCGTGCCAAGGCGCTCGACCGTGCGGGCCGGTACGACGAGGCCTGGTCGAGCGCGATGCAGTCGCACGCGGACCGGGGCATCCGGTTCGATCCCGCCGCGCTCCTGCATGCGACCGATGCGCTCACTGCCCGCTGGACGCGCGATGCGCTGCGCGCGGAGCACGGCGATGGGATCGACGATCCGCTCCCGGTCTTCATCGCAGGGATGCCCCGCAGCGGCACGAGCCTCGTGGACCAGGTGATCCACGCCCATCCGCAGGCCGCCGGCGTGGGCGAACTCGAGACGCTCGAACGATGGGCCGAGTCGATCGGCGTGCCGGGCCGTCGTCACGAGTCGGGCGTGCGCATCGGAGCTCGGTACATCGCCGACCTCAGGCGGCTGGCGCCTCGCGCGGTCCGCGTGGCGAACAAGGCGCTCGGCAATGCCGGCGTGCTCGGGCACCTGGCGAGCGTCTTCCCGAAGGCATCGCTCATCGATGTCGTGCGCGATCCGCGCGACGTGGCGGTCTCCTGCGTGTTCGGGACGTTCAATGCGGTGCGCTACCCGTGGACGACGCGCCCGGAGTGGGTGGCGGCGGCCTGGACGGCATCGCGTCGCATGATGGAGCACTGGGAGCGTGCGGTGCCGCAGCCGATCCTGCGCGTCCGCTACGAGGACCTGGTCGCGCGCGGGCAGCCCGAGCTCGAGCGGCTGGTCGCCCACCTGGGGCTTCCCTGGGATCCTGCCGTGACCGAGTTCCATGCCACGAGGCGCACCGTGCGCACGCTCAGCTACGACCAGGTCAGCAGGCCGCTCTACACCTCGTCGGTCGGCAGGTGGCGGCACTACGAGCGCCACCTCGCCGGCATCGACTGGCCTCAGCCGAGCATCGACGGGTAGTGCGGGTCGTACTGCACGCGGTGGATCAGCTCTTCCATGTGGTCCACGCCGTCGATCGCCGCCTGCTCGGTCGCCAGCCCGCGCTCGACGATGAGCCGCGCCACGCGGGCCGCGAGGAACGAGCTCGTCTCGACGATGCCCGACATCGGTGGGTAGATCAGGCCGACGTCGAGGTCCTGGTCCGTCACGCGTTCGGCAAGCGCCTCGGCCGCGACCAGGAACATCTCGTCGGTGACGCGGCGCGCCCCGGTCGCATAGACCGCCAGCCCGACCGCGGGATAGATGTAGACGTTGTTGCCCTGGCCCGGCACGAACAGCCGTCCCTCGTGGTGCAGCGGAGGGAACGGGCTCCCGCTGGCGAAGACGGCGCGGCCGCCGGACCACTGGATCGCCTCCTCGGCGGTGCATTCGCTGCGCGAGGTCGGGTTGCTGTACGGGAAGATCACGGGCCTTCGGTTGAGCGACGCCATCTCGCGGATGACCTCCTCGGTGAAGGCCTTCGCGACCGTGCTCACGCCGATCAGGACGCTCGGCCGCACGGCCCGCACGGCCTCGATCAGCGTCG
>JBEGNG010000332.1:0-2575 GCA_041182645.1 Planctomycetota bacterium | reverse complement strand
CGATGATGCCGTCGAAGCGCAGCAGGGCCTGGCCGCGGTAGTCGCTGAAGGCCGAGTTGGGGACATCGTCATCGACCCAACGGGTGCCGGCGTTGCCGTAGCTCGAATTGGGCGAGTCCTGGTTCACCCAGGTGTCCTGCGTCCCGGCGTAGCCGTTGTCGCCCTGCCTGAAGCTGATGGTCTGCTGCGCCCTGCGCCGATGCGGCCGAGGCGATCGCCAGCGCGATCGTGCACGGAAGGGACTGGATCATGGCGACATCATGCCACAGGATCCGGCGGGGGCGAAATCACGGCCTCCGGCGCGGGGCAGGGGATCGCTCCGCCGCCTCAGCCCAGCGAGCCGCGCAGCGCCGTCGCCTTCGCCTCCAACCCCGCGTCCTTCAGTGCCTTGCAGGCCTCGACCAGGCGATCGGCGATCCAGCGCGCATCATCGCCCCGACCGCCGCCGGCAAGGCCGGTGACGACCGATTCGATCCGTGCGAGCGAGCGTTCCCGGTCAACCGGCTGGTTCACGGCGCCGGAGACCACGCGTTGCATCGACTGCCGCCAGGCTGCCGGGCTGGATCCATCGTTCCCGTCGAGGCGTGCGGCGGCATCGATGCAGAGGTCCATGACGGCCTTCACCTCGCTCGCGGTGATCCCCGTCGGGCCTTGCGGCGGGGCATCCCCGCGCGCCATCGCGCGCGCCGCGGCGCGGCCCTTGGTCGAAAGGGGATACGCCGCCACATCGAGCAGTTGCGAGAGGCCGCTCGAGCACAGCGTGGAGTCGGCGCCCGCGCCGGCCATGGCGCCCAGGTCATCCGCGCGGGCGAGCAGCCAGGTACGGCTCGCGCGTGCGTTCGTGTCCGCATCGGGAACGAGTTCCGGCCGGAGCGACAGGGCGATCATCGTGTACGCGAGCGGCTGCGCGGCCAGTGCGATCGAGGCTTCCTTCATCGCCTTGCGCGCCTCGGCTGCGTCGCGATCGGTCGTGATGCATGCTGCGCGCTCCCGCCATGCCTGCAGGTGCATCGGGCACCGCTTCGTCGCCGCCGTCAGCAGTCCAAGGTGCGACCGCTCCTTCGGACCGACGACGTGTGCCGCATCCAGCAGCGTCTGGGCTGCGAGGTAGCCCGATGCGTCCGATTGCGCGGCCTGCATCATCGGCACCATCCAGGCGCGGTCGCCCCAGCACAGCTGGATCCCACTGTGGCGCGAACTCTCGGCCCAGCCCGAGACATCGTTGTTCAGGCTCCAGGCGTGCGGCTCCTTCTGCCAGATGAACGCGCAGTGCCCGGGCTGTCCCACGGGCATCGCGGGGATGCCGAAGGCCTGGCACATGCTCGAGCCGAAGCGGCTGATGGCACCGCACACCCCGCCGACCTCGACGATGACCGGCAGCGTCATCGGGCGGCCGCCGTAGAACTTCCGGCCTTCCTGCACGCTCACGCCGTCCTTGTTCTCGAGCGTGTACTTCACCATGCCGTGCACGGCATCACCGATCTTGCCGCGCCCGCGGCAGTCGGGCTTGATGTTGGCCCGCGCCCATGCAAGGTCGTCGTCGGTCGCCCACGATCCGACCACGTAGCGCAGCTCCCACACGGAGAGCGTGCGGAACGAGGGATCGAGCTGGCCTTCGCGATCCCAGGCAAGGAAGGACCGCACCCGTGCCACGGGATCGATCGGCGCATCGTCGGCCATCGCCTTGACGGGCTCCGACCAGGTGAGCGCGGTGGCGAGCGCAACGCGCAGCCCGAGCCCATCGCGGGTGCCATCGACGCCGGTCACCACGGCGTGCAGCACGGCCATCGCTTGCGTCCAGCTTCCGTCGATCGGACCACCGAGCACGAGTCCGTCGAGCGCCTCGGGCGTGGAGAGCAGCCAGGCGAGCGTCGGGGCCCAGGCGGCGTCGAAGGACTCGGCGCGCCGCAGCATGGTCAGCTGGCGGAGCGCGAGCGCCGTGCCGTCGACCAAGGCGGCCGACGCGGCCCCCGTGCCGCCCTTGCCCGTGAGCTTGCCGGCGATCGCCGCTTCGAGTCGTTCGCGCAGTTCGGCAAGCGAGGCAGGCGTGGTCGCCGCGGCTGCCTCGCTCCGCAGGGTTCCTCCATCGAGGGAGACGGCTTCGGTCAGCGCCGAGCAAGCCGGGGCCGGCGCAACGCCGACGGCCAGCCGGGACTGGATCAGGACCAGCACTGCAAGGATGACGACGGGCATGCGATGTGGTCGGACCATGGACCGATGGTACGAGCGCGTGGGCCCTGCAACGCAGCAACCCGTGAGGGCCATGCCCGCATGGACCGTGCGCGTCTACGCTCCCGCCATGGCCCAAGGAACGATCCTCCTCACCGGTGGCGCAGGATTCATCGGCTCGCACGTCGCGGTCGAGATTGCGGCCTTGGGTTGGCTCCCGGTGCTGCTGGACAACTTCTCGACCAGCGATCGATCGGTCGTGGACCGCATCGGCCGGATCATCGGTACGCCGATTGAGTGCATCGAAGCCGACATCCGTGACCGCGCAGCGCTTGATGCGGCGTTCTCCGCGCACCGGGTCCATGCCGTCATCCACCTTGCCGGTCTCAAGGCGGTGGGTGAGTCC
>JBEGNG010000331.1:0-4216 GCA_041182645.1 Planctomycetota bacterium | reverse complement strand
CGTCGAGACGTCGGCGCCCCACAACCCGAAGGACCCACCGAAGGGTCCATTGCTCGAGTAGAGCGTGTCGGCGGAAGCCGGCATCACCACGGCCAGCATCGCGATGGAGGTTGCCCGGACCATGGAGCAAGGCTACCCCAGCGTCGTGCCCGGGCAAGGCGAGCCTGTGCCGTGATCCTCCGCCCCGAGCGCGGACGGCAGCCCGGCTCGGCTCATCGCACTACGCTTCCCGGCCCATGCGCGTCGTCAGCCTGCTTCCCAGCGCCACCGAAGTGCTGTGTTCCATCGGTGGACAGCACCTGCTGGTTGGCCGCAGCCACGAGTGCGACTTCCCTCCCGGCATCGATCACCTGCCCGTCCTGACCGGTCAGCGCACGCACGCCGCCACGAGCGCCCAGATCGATGCCCAGGTCAGCGCCGCACTCGGCAGCGGGCAGTCGCTCTACACGCTCGATGCCGACCTGCTGCGGAGCCTGCGGCCCGACGTCATCCTGACGCAGGACCTGTGCGACGTCTGCAGCATCGATCTGGCGGCCGTGCGCGGCATCGCAGCGACGATGGATCCCAAGCCGACGGTCGTCAGCCTGAATCCGACCACGCTCTGGCAGGTGCTTGACGACGTGCTCGCTGTTGGCGCAGCGGTCGGCCGCGAGGCGCAGGCCCAGGCCACCATGGTCGCGCTGCGCGAGGGCTACTGGACGGCGGTCGACTTCGTGAACCCGTTCGTGCCTGGCCCGCCCGTGCTCTTCCTCGAGTGGATGGACCCGCCCTTCGTCGGCGGCCACTGGACGCCCGCGCTCATCAACGCCGCCGGTGGGCGGCATGTCTTGAACGAGGCCGGTTCGAAGAGCCGCCGCGTCACCCCCGAGGATCTGCTCGAGGCTGCGCCCGAGCGCATCGTGATCTGCCCGTGCGGCTTCGGGCTCGACCGGATCGAGCAGGAACTCGAGGCGCTGACCGCGCAACGATGGTGGCCCCTGCTGCCGGCCGCGATGTCAGGCGATCCGGACGCGATCGTGCTCGTCGACGGCAACCAGATGTTCAATCGCCCCGGACCGCGCCTGGTGGACGCCTTCCGCTGGTTGGTGGGATGGCTGAACGACCGTCCGGAACTGGTGCCGCCGGGCTTCCCGGTCCGCCGGCTGGCCGACCTGCGGCGGTGAAGGCGATTCGTGACCGAGAACCCGTGGACCGGACGCGCGATCCGGCGGGGATGGCACGCCGTTTGTAGCGGATGGTCGCCTCGTGACCCGAGGCACAAGGACACCCCACCACCATGGACATGAACCGATTCACCACCGCAGCCCAGCAGACGATCGTCGAGGCGCAAGCCCGGGCGGCGCGCGAGCGCGCCGGCGAGTTCAGTTCGCTGCACCTGCTCGCCGCGCTGCTTGCCGACCGCAAGGGCGCAGCGTGCGCCATCCTGTCGAAGGCCGGCGTCGATGCCGCGCGCATCGGGCAGGTCGTCGAGGCCGAACTCAAGCGCATCCCCACCGTGCAGGGCGCCCAGCCCACCGCGGGCAACGACGTCATGTCGGTGCTCTCGGGCGCCGACCGCGAGGCCGCCCGCATGAAGGACCAGTACGCCACGGGCGAGCACCTGCTGCTGGCCTGCGCAGGCGAACGCTGCGAGGCCGCCAAGGCGCTCGCGGCCTGTGGCGTGCAGCGCGCGCACCTTGAGCGCGCCATGGCCGACATCCGCAAGGCCAGCGGCGTGACCAACGTGACCGACCAGGAGGCCGAGGGCAGCTTCGAGGCGAAGTACGCGATCGACCTGACCGAGCGCGCCCAGTCGGGCAAGCTCGACCCGGTCATCGGCCGCGACGAGGAGGTGCGCCGCTGCATGCAGGTGCTCTCACGCCGCACGAAGAACAATCCGGTGCTCATCGGCGAGCCCGGCGTGGGCAAGACGGCGATCGTCGAGGGGCTCGCGCAGCGCATCGTCAGCGGCGACTGCCCCGAATCCATGCGCAGTTCCCGCATCATGGCGCTCGACGTCGGTTCGCTGCTCGCGGGCGCCAAGTACCGCGGCGAGTTCGAGGAGCGCCTGAAGGCCGTGCTGCGCGAGGTCGCCGCCGCCGAAGGCCGCATCATCCTCTTCATCGACGAACTCCACACCATGGTCGGTGCGGGCCAGACCGAGGGGTCGCCGAGCGCCGGCAACCTGCTCAAGCCGGCCCTCGCCCGCGGTGAACTGCGGTGCATCGGCGCCACCACGCTGAGCGAGTACCGCAAGCACGTGGAGAAGGACCCCGCCTTCGAACGCCGCTTCCAGCCGGTCTTCGTGGGCGAGCCCTCGCTCGAGGACACGATCGCGATCCTGCGCGGCCTGAAGGAGAAGTACGAATCGCACCACGGCGTGCGCATCCAGGACGGCGCGCTGCTCACGGCCGCGAACCTCAGCCACCGCTACATCGCCGACCGGTTCCTGCCCGACAAGGCGATCGACCTGCTCGACGAAGCCGCCAGCCGCCTGCGCATCGAGCAGGACAGCGTGCCGGTCGAGATCGACGAGATCCGCCGCCACATCACGCAGCTCGAGATCGAGAAGACCGCCCTGACCATCGAGAAGGACGAGGCGAGCAAGCGTCGGCTCGTCGAGGTCGACCAGGAGCTCGCGGGCGAACAGGAGCGCAACCGCGCGCTCACCGCGCGCTGGGAATCCGAGAAGAAGGAGCTGAATGCGATCAAGGACCTCAAGCGCGAGATCGACGGCAAGCGCACGGAACTCGAGGTCGCCACGCGCAACGGCAGGTTCGAGCAGGCCGCGCGCATCCAGTACGGCGAGATCCCCGAGCTCGAGAAGCGCATGGCCGAGACCGAGCGCACGCTGCGGTCACGCATGGCCGCGGGCGGCTCGCTCGTGCGCGAGGAAGTCGACCCCGAGGCGATCGCCGCGGTCGTGGCACGCTGGACCGGGATCCCGGTCTCGCGCCTGGTCGAGAGCGAACGCGAGAAGCTCATGCACCTCGAGGCCGAACTGCACCGGCGCGTGGTCGGCCAGGACGAGGCCGTGACCGCCGTGGCCGAGGCCGTGCGCCGCAACCGTGCCGGTCTGGGCGAGGCGAACCGGCCCATCGGTTCGTTCCTCTTCCTCGGCCCCACCGGCGTCGGCAAGACCGAACTCTGCAAGGCGCTCGCGGCGCTCCTCTTCAACACCGAGGACGCCATGGTGCGCATCGACATGAGCGAGTTCATGGAGCAGCACTCCGTGGCGCGCCTGATCGGTGCGCCCCCCGGCTACGTCGGCTACGAGGAAGGCGGTCGCCTGACCGAGGCCGTGCGCCGACGGCCCTACAGCGTCGTGCTCTTCGACGAGTTCGAGAAGGCGCACCCCGACGTGAGCAACGTGCTGCTGCAGGTCCTCGACGACGGTCGCCTGACCGACGGCCAGGGCCGCACGGTCGACTTCAGCAACACGATCATCGTCATGACGAGCAACATCGGCTCGCAGGCGATCCTCGAGATGACCGAGAAGGGCGAGCGCCACGAGGTCATCGAGGCGCATGTGCGCACGATCCTCAAGAAGCACCTGCGGCCGGAGCTCATCAACCGCATCGACGAGACGGTGATCTTCGAGCAGCTCAGGCGCAACGACATTGCCCGCATCGTCGACATCCAGGTGAAGAACCTCGACAAGCGGCTGGCATCGCGGCACATCGGGCTCACGCTCACGCCGCAGGCCCAGGCCGCGCTCGCCAGCGAGGGCTACGACCCGCAGTTCGGTGCACGCCCGCTCAAGCGCGTGATCCAGCAGCGGATCGAGAACCAACTCGCGGGTCGGCTCCTCGAAGGTGCCTTCTCCGACGGCGACACGATCCTCGTCGACCACGTCGGCAAGTCGTTCACCTTCGCGAAGGCCAGCGAACCGGCGGCCGTGGCGCGATCCTGAGCCCGGGCGGGTGATCCGGGCCGCCGGCGGGTCCCTCCGAGGCCGCCTTCGGCCGGATCCGGTCAAGGTCGCACTTGGACGCCGCCCCGATGGGGCTACCTTGTGACCATGTCCAGGATCGCCCTCGTCGTCGCCGCGTGTGGTGTGCTGGCGGGTGCCGCATCGTTGCTCGCCCCGACGCCCGCGCAGGCGCGCGCCCGAAGGGCCCATGAGCTGCCCCGCGAAGAGATCCTCGCGCTGATCGACCAGGTCGTCACGCGCGAGCGCGCTGGAACCACGCCGCCGCAGCGCGCCGCCACCGCGCCCTTCTGGAACTGGGAGACG
>JBEGNG010000330.1:0-4302 GCA_041182645.1 Planctomycetota bacterium | reverse complement strand
GCGCGAGCGGTGGATCCTGATCCGGAGGCACGGGCTGCTCCGGGCCAGGGTCTGGACGAGCGATGCGCCTGACGATGACGCGGTCGCCGTGTCGCGCACCGAACTCGCCGCATGGTTGGGGGCGTCGTCGCCCGATGGCCCGGTCGATCTTGCGATCATCCACGGCGAGCGGCCCGCCGAGGCCGTGGCTGGCACGTCGCATGGTGAGGAGCACGCCGGGCACCCACAGGTCTCGCCCGTCCGCCGGTTGCTCGCGCTCATGCGGCCCGAGGCGCCCGAACTCTGGAGCATCGCGGTCTTCAGCACCATCACTGGCCTGCTGTACCTGGCCTTGCCGCTGGCGATCAGCGCCTTCGTCAGCAACCTGAGCTTCGGTGCCCAGAGCGGTCCGTTCATGCAGGGGCTCGTCGCCCTTGCGTTGGTGCTGCTCGCCTGCCTCGCCGTGGCTGCGTTGCTCCGGGGCCTGCAGTACGTGGTGGCCGAAGTGATCCAGCGACGCATCTTCGTGCGACTGGCCTCCGACCTCTCGCGGCGGCTGCCGCGCGTCGACCTCGCCGCCCTGGATGGCGTGCACGCGCCGGAGCTCGTGAACCGCTTCCTCGACGTGGTCACGGTGCAGAAGAGCACGAGCATGATCCTGCTGAACGGGATCAACCTGGTGCTCAGCGCGGCCATCGGCCTGACCGTGCTCGCGTTCTACCACCCGTTCCTGCTTGCCTTCTCGATCGGCGTCGTGTTGGCGGTGGCCGGCATCGTGCTGGTGCTCGGGCGTGGAGCCATCCGCTCCGGCGTCAACGAGTCCCGATGCAAGTACGAGGTGGTGGGGTGGATGGAGGAACTCGCGCGCCATCCGCGCACGTTCATGGTCGGCACGGGGCTGGCGTTCGCGCATGCCCGGGCGGACGCGCTCGTGCGGGACTACCTCGGCGCACGCCGCGAACACTTCCGCGTGCTGATCCGCCAGATCGGCGCGCTGCTCGCGCTCGAGGCGATCGCCGCGACGCTGCTGCTGGTGCTCGGTGGCTGGCTCGTCCTCAATCAGCAGCTCACGCTCGGCCAGCTCGTGGCCAGCGAGATCATCGTGTCCGCCATCGTGGCGTCGATCTCCAAGCTCGGCAAGCAGTTCGAAGCCTGGTATGACGCCGTCGCGGCCGTGGACAAGCTCGGCTACCTCGTCGACCTGCCGATCGAGCGCCGCGGTGGGCAGTCGGCCCCGGCCTCCGGTGCGGGCGCGTCCGTGGCGGCCCGCAGCCTCGCGTGCACCAAGCCCGGTGCGCGCGGCATCATGGCGCCGATGGACCTCGATGTTGCGCCGGGTGAGCGCGTCGCGCTCCTGGGCTCCCGCGGCAGCGAGGCCGGAGTGGTGCTGGAATCGATGCTCGGACTCCGTCAGCCGCAGTCAGGTGACCTTGCGGTGGATGGGCTCGACGTCCGTTCGTGGGATCTCGCCGCACTGCGGGCGAAGTCGCTGCTCGTGCGTCCGGGTGAGGTGATGACCGGCTCGATCGCCGACAACCTTGCGCTGGGTGATCCGTCGATCGACGACCGCAGGATGCTGCAGGCGCTCGACGAGGTCGGACTGCTCGGCGTGGTCCGGGGGCTTCCGATGGGGCTGCGGACACCGGTGGTGACCGGTGGGTTCCCGCTCTCGGAAAGCGAGTCGGATCGCCTCATCGCCGCGCGGGCGATCGTGCAACGGCCATCCCTGCTGCTGGTCGATGGTCTGCTCGATGGGCACGAAGGGACGCGCGATGCACTCGCCGCCGCACTGTTGAAGGCAGACCGGCCCTGGACCGTGATCGTCGCCACCACCGACCCGAGAGTCGCAGCGCTGGCGGGCAGAACGGTCGAGCTGGCGCATCCGCAGGAGCCGGCCCATGCATGATCCGATGCCGCTTGAACCGCCCCCCATGCCGGTGCTCGCCATGGCGGGCAACGCCCGGCGGTCGCGCCTGCTGGCTCGCTTCCTCGCGTTGCTGTCGGTCCTGCTCGTCCTGTCGCTCGTCGTCGTCCCCTGGCAGCAGTCCGTCCGGGGCAGCGGGCGCGTCATCGCGTTCAATCCGCTCGACCGGCGTGCGAACATCGAGGCTCCCGTTGAAGGCCGTGTGCGCCGGCTGAACGTCGTCGAGAACCAGGTGGTGAAGCAGGGCGACGTCCTCGCCGAGATCCAGGACAACGATCCGAACCTGCTGCTGAACCTGCGGCTGCAGCACGATGCCGCCATCGCACGCAAGGCCGCCGCGGAGCAGCGCATCGTCGACCTGGACCTGCAGATCGAGAGTCAGGAGCTGGCCAAGCCGCAGGCCGTCGATGCCGCCCAGCAGCGGGTGAATGCGCGCATGGAGCAGCTGCTCTCGACCGGGGACATCTCGCGCCGCGACTGGGAGCTGACCAAGCTCGCGCTGGACAGCGCGCGCGCCAACCTCGCCGCGGCGAAGGCCGTGCTCGAGCGCACGGCCCGCGACTACGACGCCACCATCGCCAGCACCAAGGCGAGCCGGGGCACCGCCGAGGCCGAGCTGGCCACGGCTGCCCGCGACATCGCCGCCATCGACATCCAGATCAGCAAGACCGAACAGCAGGTCGTCCTCGCCCCGCGCGACGGCATCGTGCTCAACGCGGCGGCCACCGAGGGCGCGTACCTCAAGCCCGGCTCGCCGATCTGCGTCCTCATCCCGCAGACCGACGAGCGGTTCGTGGAGGCGTGGATCGACGGCATGGACATGCCGCTGGTCGCACCGCGAGGGAGCGAAGCAGGCTCAGGCGTCGGCAGTCGTGTCCGCCTGCAGTTCGAAGGCTGGCCCGCGGTGCAGTTCGTCGGTTGGCCGAGCGTGGCCGTGGGAACCTTCGGTGGCGAGGTGATGTCGATCGATGCAGTCGACGACGGTGCCGGCCGCTTCCGCATCGTGATCCGTCCCGACCCCGAGGATGCCCCGTGGCCGGGAACGCAGTACCTGCGGCAGGGTGTTCGTGTGAAGGCGTGGGTGCTCCTGCGCACCGTGCCGCTCTGGCAGGAAGTCTGGCGGCAGCTCAACGGCTTCCCGCCGGTGGTGGCGCCGAAGGAGCCGTCCGCGAAGCAGCCCGCCGGGTGAGTGCCTACGCCGCCTGCTCGTCGGCATCCAGTCCGTCGGGTTCGTCCGCGAGTTCGTCAAGCAGCCAATCGAGCTTGCCCAGGCCCAGCAGCGCGAGGCCGCAGAAGATGGGCATCGGCGACACGCGTGCGATCATGTATCCCTCGAAGATCGATCCGGCGAGGTACATCATGAGCATGGCCACGAAGAGATCGACGAGCGGATGGGCATCCGGCACGTCCCTCGTCCGTCGGACCATGGTGACGCACCGGGAGATGATCCAGATCACGAAGGCCACGAGGCAGGCGGCCGCGAAGATGCCGTACGAGGCGGCGGCATAGAGGATGCTGTTTTCGCTCTTTTCAGAGGCCCCCGTACCCACGCCGATGATGGGCGACGACATGAACTGGCTCACGAGGATGCCCCATGCCTGCTCGCGGGTGTTGTCGCCGGAGAGGAGCCTGCCGAAGGGGAGCGAGATCCCGATCGCATCGACGAGGATGGTCAGCAGGAAGAACGACAGGCCGACCACCGGGATCACGATCACGATGCGCCCGAGGCGGCGCACGGAGATGATGCCCAGGCCGAGCGTCAGCAACAAGAGGCCGGTCCTGCTTCCCGTTGCCGCGATCACCCCGACACCGAGCACGGCGATGACGACCCACAGCAGCCGTCCGGCGATGGACCCGTGGTAGAAGAGCCAGACCGCACACAGGACCTGGAAGGCCGACAGGCAGGCCATGAACTGGGGATTGGCCCCCATCCCGATGAAGCGGTAGGTGTTGCCGATGAAGGCACGGGAGGGATCCAGCACGAACTGGACGGCGGTCGCGGCGAGGGGGAGCAGCGCCGAGAGCGCGACCACGCGGGGGATGGCATCCAGGTCCTCCCACCGGTCGATGCGGCGACCCGCCACGAGCATCACCGCACCAAAGGTCAGGATGGTGAGGAGGATCGTCAGCACGGCATCCGGGACGCCGGCGTGCACCGCCCGGATCAGGCCGATGAGGATGCCCATCAGCATGAGGTAGAGCAGGGGCCGGACTGCGCCCCCGACCGAGGAGGGCGGGACGAGCAGCCACCCGCAGGCGAACGTGCCGAGGGAGACCCCTGCCAGCACGATGTTCCGCTGTTCCTGCAGCGGGTACATCCATTGGATCCACGGGCTGCCGCGGTAGTCCGTGGCCACGCCGATGCTCGACATGAACAGCATCGCGAGCAGGCCCAGCAT
>JBEGNG010000329.1:0-3073 GCA_041182645.1 Planctomycetota bacterium | reverse complement strand
ACCGCGCCGTGCCCGGCGCACGATGAACTCGCTCAGAACCGACGGGTGGCCCGGGCGCTTGCGGACCGGGGCGCGCGCCTGGTCACGCACGACGAAACCACCATGATCCCGGCGGCGGAGCTGCCGTTCAGCATCGAGGAACTGCCCGAGGTCTTCTCGAACTACCGCCGCATGGTGGAGCGTTCGTGCAGGACGCCGGAGCCCCTCGCCGCGCCGACCAGTCTGGATGTGCCTGCATCCACGCGCGAGTGGAGCGAGGCCACGTCAGACACCACGCTATCGGGCGCGGACCTCGTCGAGGCGCGCGCCAAAGCGCTGCAGACCGACCCGCGGGCTGCATGGACCGCGCGCGGCGAGCGTGCGGCCGGGCTCGAGCGCATGCAGCAGTGGATCTGGCGGGACGACTGCCTCTCGCGCTACAAGGAGACCCGTGATGGCTTGATGGGTGCTGACTTCTCGTCGCGCCTGTCGACCTGGCTGGCCACCGGCACGATCTCGCCGCGGGAGGTTGCCGCGCAGATCCGCCGGTACGAGCACGAGCGCGTGGCCAACGACTCGACCTACTGGCTGTGGTTCGAGCTGCGCGTGACTACTTCCACCTGTGGGTCCGGCGCTGGCAGTCGCGTGCGTTCAAGGCCAGCGGCATGATGGGACGCACGCCCTGCGGCAGGCAGGATGTCGAGGCGTTCGAACGCTGGCGTTCGGGCACCACCGGCGAGCCGTTCGTGGATGCGTGCATGCATGAGTTGGCGGCGACCGGCTGGCTCTCCAACCGGGGCCGGCAGAACGCTGCGAGCTGGCTGGCGAAGACGGCGGGCGTCGATTGGCGCTGGGGGGCGTGGTGGTTCGAGAGCCAACTGCTCGATCACGACGTCGGGCCCAACTGGGGCAACTGGCAATACGTCGCCGGCGTCGGCAACGATCCCCGCAACCGCACCTTCAACGTGCGCGCCCAGGCCGAGCGCTACGACATCGACGGTGCATACCGGCGAACGTGGGGCTGAGGCCCTCAAGGCATCACCTGCGTCGCGCGATCGGCCCCACCCAGAGTTCGTACGCGATCCCGACCATGTCAGCCTGCGCAAGGAGTCATGGTTCGTCGTCGCGCCCCTGGAACCCGTGCGCGGCAAGCCCTGACGGCAGCCGTCACACCGTGCGGGGCTCCCAGCCCTCGGGCGCCATCTCGAAGCGGGCGAACTCGAACGCGGGCGCGACCACGCAACCAACGAGTGTCCGAGCGACCCCTCCCCCGTCACTACCATCCACGCCATGCCGCTCCCTCACAGCGTCCTTTCGCTTGGCGCCTTCATCCTCGCGTTCTGCGCACTCGCCGGGGCGCAGGAATCGGCCGTTGCCCAACGGGCCGCCGCGTACGACGACTTCGTGCGCCGCTTCCCGGCATGGACCTCCACCGCGGCGCTCGACCGCCTGCGCGCCAGCGACTTCTCGCGGCTGGACCAGAAGCGGCAGGTCTACCTGGACTACACCGGCGGCAACCTGTACGCGATGCGGCAGGTCACGCAGCACGAGCGTGACCTGCAGGAGAACGTGTTCGGGAACCCGCACTCGGCCAACCCGAGCTCGCAGGCTTCGACGGACCAGGTGGAGCGCACGCGCGATGCCATCCTGGACTACTTCCGCGCGCCGCACGGCGAGTACGAGCTCATCTTCACGCCCAACGCCTCCGGCGCGCTGCGCCTGCCGCTCTGCGCGCCGAGCGACCCGGCGAAGCGCCAGATCGGCGAGCTGCTGAAGGCGCAGGGGCTCTCGGCCGGTCCGCAGGCGGTGCGCGCGTGAACGACCTGCACGCGCCGGCCTACGACACGGCGAACCTGCCCTACAAGGTGGCGGTGCTCTGCTACCTGTGGGACGCGCAGGGCCGACTGCTCATGCTGCATCGAAGGAAGCAGCCGAACCCCGGCATGTACAGCCCGATCGGCGGCAAGCTCGAGATCAGTCAGGGCGAGGGGCCGCACGAGTGCGCGCTGCGCGAGATCTGGGAGGAGGCCGGCATCCGCCTGCCCGCCGACGCGGTCCGCTGCCTCGGCGTGGTCAGCGAGAAGGCCTACCAGGGCGAGATGCACTGGCTCATCTTCCTGTTCGAGACCACGCGGCCGGTCGATCATGCGCTGGTGCCCGAGAAGGAGTTCGACGAGGGGCGCCTGGAGTGGGTGCCGTTCGAGCAGGTGGGCACGAAGAACATCCCGTGGACGGACCGCGAGATCCTGTGGCCGGCGGTGCGCAAGCATCGCGGCGGCGGGTTCTTCATGACGCACATCGATTGCAGCGCGAAGCCGCCCGTGCACAGCATGCCGGAGAGCCGGACGCCCTGACGAGTGGAGGCCCGGCCGCACGGCCGGCCACGTCGTGTCAGGAGCAGGGTCCGAAGTCGAGCAGGCACATCGCCACGTCGCCGGTGCCCACCTCGCCGTCACCGTCGAGGTCGGTCGGGCAGTCGCAGGGTCCGAAGTCGAGCAGGATGAGGGCCACGTCCGCCGAGGTCACCTGGGTGTCGCCGTCGATGTCCGCGGGGCAGGTCGCCGCCGTGTCGGTGATCTCGATCAAGCGCACCTCATTCGCCGACCAGAAGTCGGTGCTCGAGGGGAAGGTGACGGCGAGCACCTTCATCTCGGATCCCGTCACGATCCGGTTGCCCTCCGCACTCACGGCGTCCCCGAGCAGCGTGTTGTAGATCCGGAAGCCCGTCGGCTCCGCGTACAGGGCCGCGGGATCGCTCCACTGGATGCCGTCGCTCGAGGTGAGCACCGCGAGCATCGATCGTGTGTCGCTGAGGAAGATGGTCGCGACCATGATCAGCTCGTCGCGGGCCTCGCTCCAGGCCACGCTGGGGTTGAAGGGGCACTGGCCGGGCGTGATGTTCGACGGCGCCCCGCCGAGCCCTGGTTCGGTGAACGCGCCGTCGCGCCACTTCCAGAACACCGGCGCCGGGCCGCCTGCGACGAAAGACGCCAGCTCGGCCACGGACGTGCGTGCCACGGCGAGCACGCCGACTCCGTCCTCGAGCACGTCGTTGTAGTACGCGTACAGCCAGCCGTCACGCACCATCGTGCTC
>JBEGNG010000328.1:0-2692 GCA_041182645.1 Planctomycetota bacterium | reverse complement strand
GTACCGATGGCGCTCGGCGCGATGGTCGCGATGAGCGTGCCGCTCTCCGGGCTGGGGCCGACGGCGGGGGTGTTGATCCCGATCGCGATCCTGATCCCGCTGGCGGTCTGGCGGCTCAGCGGCGTGCGGACCTGACGTCCCGCCTTGGGCGGTGCGCCGGGCCGGCTGCCGTGCACGCGCTCGAGGCTGCCCTTGACCGCGTCATCGAAGATGCTGAGCGAGGTCGTCTTCAGGAAGCGGTCGGCGAGGCGCTCCATCGCCACGCGCTCCTGCGCGATCCGCGCGCGCTCCTGCGCCCGACGGTCGAGCTCGGCGGGTTCGACGGCCGGCGGCGTGCTCTCGGCGAGCATCTGCACGATCATGAAGCGGTCCTCCGCGAGCAGGGGATCGCTGATGGCGCCCGGGGCCAGGGTGAAGAGCGTCTCGCGGAACGCGCTCGGATAGGCGGCATCGCGTCGCGTGACGCCCGTCACGAGCCCGCCGCGCGGTGCGCTCGCATCCAGGCTCTCGCGGGCGGCAAGTTCGGGGAACGCCGCCCCGTCACGCAGCGCCGCCCGGATCCGCTCGGCCGCGACGAGGTCGGCGACCACGATGAGCCGCGCATCGCGGCGTGGGCCGACGAGGGCATCGCGCGCCTGCTCGACGACCGCTGCATCGAGCACGATGTCCTTCGACACCAGCGCGCGCAGCATCGCGTTGCGGCGCAGGAGTGCCTGCCACCGCAGCGGCCCGAGGCCTTGCCGCGCCTTGAGCGACTGCAGCAGGCGCATCGCCCGCTCGGGATCCGCATCGAGTGCCTGCAGCACGGTGCGCTCCTCGGCCTGCACGCGGTCCGTGTCGATCACGAGGCCCTGCTTCGCGCACTCCTCGGCGCATCGCCACTCCAGCACGGTTTCCTCGAGCACCGGACCGCCGCTGGCTTCGGCCACGAGCGGACCGAACGCGCCCCAATCGAGGACGCGGCCATCGATGATGGCGACGGGTGCCGCGGCCTGGGGCGCGGTGGCCGGAGCCGACGACGCCTCGGGGCCCGATGCACAGCCGGCAAGCAGGCAGCCCGCGACGAGGACCGGCGCCGCGCACCGGACCAGCGTCAGGATGAGGGGTGTGCCGACGATGGGCCCGGGTTCGTGAAGTTCGTTCATGGTGTGTCGCTCGTGGGGTCGTCGCCGCGCGGGATCCGGTACACGGTGCACTCGCCGGCCGTCACCGCGACGGGCGTGAGCCGATCGGTGAAGGCGCGGACACGCTCATCGCTGATGCCGGGGTCGAGCCAGCCGCTCGCGCGCCACCGGCGGAGCATCGAGGCATCGACGAGCACGTGCGACCAGCCTGAGGTGCGCAGGTCGCGAAGGCACTCGTCGGGTTGGGCACCGGCGGCAAGCATGCGCTCGAGCGGCCCGCGGTCCCACACCGTTCGGTAGTCCGGGATGCGCCGGCAGTACCAGCCTCGGCTCTCGCCCAGCGAGTAGACGCGGTCGCACGGCGCCAGCATCTCGTTGAGGACGAACGCGGGCGACGCGGCCCGGGCCGTCTCCAGCCAGGCGGCATCGTCGGCGCCGGCAGCGCGCAGCTCATCGCCCAACGACGCGCCGGTGAACACGCCCTCGGCTCCGATCGCCGCCGCAGGTGCACCCGCACGCCCATCGCCCGCGTACCACCACGGCACGGCAGCAGCCATGCCCAGCATGAGCATGCCCACGGCCGTCCGACGCCAGCGCCCGGCGCCGGGGTTCGACGCGGTGGCCCGGTGCGCCCAGATCGCGGCGAGCATCGCGCCGGCTGCGATCGCCAATGGCGCGGCGACCGGCACGAGGAAGCGGGACTTCTGGTGGGTGAAGAGGATCCAGAACACCAGGTTCGCGGCGACGAGCACGGTGAGCACGAGCGCCGCCCTGGGGATGCGCCCAGCACGTGGCCGCAGCGCGAACGCCACGCCCGCGAGCCCGAGCCACGGCAGCAGCAGCCACTGCGGTCGCCAGGGTTCCGAGGGATCCGGCGCCGGCCCGATGCCGTACCGAAGCCATTCATTCCAGAGCGCCGTGAGTCCCAAGCCGGGCGGCGCGGCATGTGCGGCCGCGAAGGCCTCCTGCTGACCGGCCGTCCACCAACGGCCCGGCCCCAACGCACCGACGAACGGGAAGAGCGGCTGGCCCGCATCGATCCAGTTGCGCAGCCACCACGGCATCAGCGCGACGGTTCCGAGCGCCACGCCGACGAGGCAGGGCAGGAGCATCGTGCGCAGCCGGCGACGATGGCCGATCACGACGAGCGCCGCCGACGGCACGACGATCGCGCCGGCAGCCGTGCCCTTCGCACCGACGGCGGCAGCGGCCACGAGCGCGAGGGCGACGATCGAGGCGCCCGACTGGGCGTGATCGTGCCCCGCATGCATCGCGGCTGCACCGCCATTCGCAGGCGCATCGCGTTGATCCGGCACGAGCAGCATGACGGCCAGCGCCATGGCGAGCACGACCGGAAGTTCGGTGTAGGCCAATGAACCCGTCACGATGATCCACGGCGTCGTCAGCAAGGCGATGGCCGCGAGCCATCCCGATGCCGTGATGGCCTCGGGCGGTGCGCCCAGCGCGCGCGCCACGCAGCGCGCCGAGCCGGCGCAGGCAAGGGCGGCAGCCAGCGCGATCATCGCGTGCAGCCACTGGGCCCAGGTGCCCGCGAGCATCGGATCGGG
>JBEGNG010000327.1:0-2521 GCA_041182645.1 Planctomycetota bacterium | reverse complement strand
CGGTTCGTTCTGCAGTCCGTCGCGCGGCCCGACCTCGGTGATGCGGATCGCGTTCATCGGGTCTCCCGGTCGTGGTCCTTGCCGATCCGCCACCAGAAGATGGCGATGCCGACCGCAAGGCCGAGGGTCAACACGCCCGCCGCGACGAAGAGCCAGAACTCGGGCAGGATGCTGAAGTCATCCGCGGACGAGCCGGGCGGCATGTCGCCCTGCATCCTGATCGCCAGCGACGTCCACGCCGCCGGCATCATGACGCGGACTCCACGAACCGCAGCGACGGCTGGACGACGGCGCGCACGATCATCCCCTCGGCGTTGACCGCGAGCACCGTGCCGGGTGCGGCATGCGCCGTCCGAACGGTCGCCAGCGCCACGCTGACCGCACCGAGCATCGGGCTCAGCGTGCTGCTGGTGACCGTGCCCACCTGCTCGGACAGTCCCCCGCCCTCGGTCAGCGCAAAGACCTGCTCGCCGCCGGCGGGCAGCGCGTCACCCACGATGCGCAGCGCGGCAACGACCTGCTTCGGCTTGCCCAGGCTCTCCATGCGCGCGACGATCTCCTGGCCGAGGTAGCAGCCCTTCGTGAAGCTCACGCGCTCCCGCAACACGCCCGATTCGTGCGGCAGGCTCTCACGGCCGAAGTCGACGTGGAACCAGGGCTCCCCCGCCTCGACGCGTGCGATGTTCTGCGCGTACCAGCCGCACGGCCTGATGCGGCGGCGTCCGTGCGCAAGGTCGACCTGCGCCACCAGCGCCTTCCACAGCTCGCCCGCACGTGCCGCCGGGCAGCAGAGGTGCACCGTCGGCACGCCGAACCAGTCGAGACGCCAGGCCTCGCAGGGAATCCCGGCGACCTGCAGCACCGCCGAACGGCCGTCGCCCTGCGCCAGCGACGCGGCATCCGCACCGACGCAGCCCAGCGCCTCGACGGTCGCGGGCCCGGCCAGGCTCAGCCGACGGACGCCTGCATCGTGCACGAGCTGGACATCCTCGCTGAAGATGAACGACGACAGCGTCGACGCAGCCTGCGCGGCATCGAGCGCATCGCCCTCGAGGAGCCAATGGTCGTCGAAGGCGACCACGGCGAGGTCGGCGTCGATGCGCCCCTTGCGGTTGAGCCAGAAGCTGCGCCGAGTCCCACCGGGCTCGAGTCCACGCAGGTCCTGCGTGAGCATGCGCTGGAGGACCTCGGATCGGTCCTTGCCCCGGACGCGGATGACCCCGCGGGCGCAGCCATCGATCAGCGCGCACCCCCGCCGCAGCGCCGCGTACTCGAGTTCGACGCTTCCGAAACTGGCCGGGACAAGCGCGATGGGATCACCGCCATCGGCCCACGGCAGGTACTGCACCTGGCCCTCGACGGGAAGGATCCCTGCTCCCCGGTCGCCCGCGCCGGGCGCCTGGGCGACCGCACCGGCGCGGCGGCTGGCTTCGCCCTTGGCGAACTCGGCGTGCAGGGCCTGGAGGTCATCGGTCATGGGCGGAGCATGATAGGTTTCCGATCCCATGGACATCGCCCTCCTGAAGCGTCTCTGCGAAACCCCTGGCATCCCCGGCCGTGAGGAGCGCGTCCGCGCGCTCATCCAGAAGGAGACCAAGGGCCTCTTCGACTCGACCACCGTCGACCCGATGGGTTCGCTGCTCTGCACGATCAAGGCCCGCAAGCGCTCCGGGGGCCCGATCCTCGTTGCGGCGCACATGGACGAGATCGGCTTCTACGTGCGCCACGTCGACGAGCAGGGCTTCCTGTGGCTCAATCCAGCCGGCGGCTTCGATGCCCGCAACCTGTTCAGCCGCCGCGTGCTCGTGGTGACCGAGAAGGGCGACCTCAAGGGCGTGATGAACCCCGGCGGCAAGCCCATCCACATCTCGAGCGAGGCCGAGCGCAGCAAGGTGCCCGGGACCGAGGAGTTCTTCGTCGATCTGGGGCGTGACGCCGGCGACGTGAAGAGCCGGGTCCAGGTCGGCGACTACGTCGTGATGGACGAACCCTTCCTCGACCTGCCGACGGCCGTCGTCAGCAAGGCGCTCGACAACCGGTTCGCCTGCTTCATGGCCATCGAGTCGATCCGCGCGATCGCCAAGCGCCGCAGCCAGCTCACCCGCGACGTCGTGGTCGCGTTCACGACGCAGGAGGAAGTCGGCCTGCGCGGTGCGATGACCGCAGCGAACGCGATCGGTGCCGAGATCGGCATCGGCCTCGACGTGAACCTGGCGTGCGACACGCCCGGCGTGCCGGACTCGCAGCGCGTCACCAAGCATGGGCTCGGCGCCGCGGTGATGGTGCAGGACGGCAGCATGATCAGCGACTACGGCCTGCTGACCGCGGTCTGCGCACTGGCCAAGCGCCGCAAGATCCCGCACCAGCGCGCGATCCTGCCGCGCGGCGGCCAGGACGGCGCCGCCATCCAGCGCAGCGGCAAGGGCGCACGGTGCATCGCGATCGGCGCGGGCACCCGCTACATCCACACCGTGACCGAATCGATCAACACGAAGGACCTGAAGGCGGCGATCGACCTGCT
>JBEGNG010000326.1:0-2756 GCA_041182645.1 Planctomycetota bacterium | reverse complement strand
AGATCCACAGGATCCCCAGCCGGCTCGCGCCGACGCTGCGCAGGATGCCGATGTCGCGGGTCTTCTCGATGACGATCGACCAGAAGATGCTCAGGATCAATCCGGCACACACGATGTAGATGATCGAGAAGAGGATGCGCATCATCTCGCGCTCCTTCTCGACCGGGCCGATGAGGTCGCGCAGTTGCTGTTCCCAGGTCAGGATGCTCACGCGCTCGGGGGGGCGACCGAGCCGATCGTTGCGCCGCGCGGCCTTCGCCACGAACGCATCCCAGCTTGCCTCGACCGCGTCGCGTGCATCGAGCGCACTCGTGCCGGGCTTGGCCCGGATGAGCACCTTGGTCACGCGCGCGGGGGCCGTGCCCAGGAGCGGCAGGTTGCCTTCGGCATCGGGCTCGGCGGTCGTGTCGTAGAGCGGTGCGGCATCGAGCCGCAGGAGTTCCTGCCCCTGAGCGAGCGGGATGAAGACGCGGCTCTTGTCGACGTCGTACACGCCGCTGAAGACCTCGTTCACGATGGGGAAGGTCGCATCGCGGGGTTCGCTGATCTTGCCCGTTTCGCTCACGGGGACGACGGTCAGCGTGACCTGCTCGCCCGGCATGAACCAGCCGAAGCGCGGTCGGTAGGAACCATCCGACTGGCGCGCGTTGCCGACCGACACGTGCATGCCCAAGACGATCCCGGGCTTGCCGGTGGCGCCCTGCGAGAGCGTGAGTCCATCGCGAAGGATCGAAGCATCCAGGCGCAGTCGCGGATCGTCCGGGAGCATCGCATCGCGCGCGGCTTCGTCAGCGGGCGGCCGCCACCAGACCTTCTCGCCGTAGGCGGTCACCTTCGCGAAGGACTCCGGCTCGATCGCCCAGACCTGCACCGGCGCGATCTCCTTGCTCGGGCCGCTCGGGTACGGCATGCGCAGCAGGCCGAGCGTGTCGATCACGGGCGTGGCGGCCTCGACCTCTGGCAATGCGCGCAGGTCGGCGAGCCATTCGTCGTAGTTCGGGATGCCGCCGATGCCGCTCGACACGACGACGTCGCCGATGAGCGTGCGACCGCTGGCCTTGAGCATGTCGAGGAAGCCGCTCATCACGCTCACGACGATGATCACGAGCGCCACGCAGAGCGCCACGGCGCCCACGGCGATCAGCGGGATCACGCGGGAGGTCAGGTATCGGTTGGAGAGCAGCGCGGCGTACATGCGCACGGCAAGCCTAGCAGCGGGTGGTGTGCGGCAGGGCGGTGGCATCGAGCGGAGGCTGCGTCCGCGGCGGGGTCGGGTGCGTTCCGGTGTTCAGGCCGGCGTCGGAGCACCGATGCCCGCCACGACGACCGCGCCGAGCCATGGCCCCGCGGCCGCAAAGCCGGCCTTGGGCGCGACGAAGGTCACGGTCAACGCCGCACGCACCGCACAGCCGTGGGGCTGGCCGGTGTCCGCATCGATGCCGCTGGGCAGGTCCACGCTGACGATGGGCGCGCCGCAGGCATTCATCCACTCGATCGCCTCGCGCTGGCGGCCGACGACGGCTCGGTCGCAGCCGGTGCCGAGCAGGGCATCGACCACGATGCCGGGCGCCTTGGGCGGCACGACGGGCGTGAACGGTTCGACCGGAATGCCCATCGCGCGCGTGATCGTCGCCATCGTGCGGGCCGCCTCGCCGCGCGGCTCGCCGACATGCGCCACGCGCACGCTGCGACCGGCGACCGCCAGGTGGCGCGCGATCGCCCAGCCATCGCCGCCGTTGTCGCCTTCGCCACAGACCACCACGATGCCGCCGACGTGGCGATCGGCCACGAGCAGCACCTCACGCGCGACGGCTGCTGCCGCGTTCTCCATCAGCAGCAGTCGCGGCATGCCGAGCACCTCGATGCAGTGGGCATCGTGGTCGCGGGCTTGCTGCCTGGTGAGGGTGCGTTGCACGGGGGGCGGATCGTAGTGCGCTACACTCGATGCATGGTCTGGCAGGATGCCGTCGGCATGGTGCTGTCCGCCCTGGCACTCGCCGGCGGCGCGTTCTGGGCGATCGTCGCGTTCCGGATCTGGAAGGACCTGCCGTACACGCGGCCGGTGGCCGACGGCCTGGCTGAACCGCTCCCGGGCCCCGAGCCCATGGTCTCGGTGATCGTTCCGGCCCACAACGAGCAAGGCAAGGCGGCGCACTGCGCGCGCAGCATCCTGGCGGGGGACTGGCCGTCGATCGAGGTCATCTTCGTGCTCGATCGCTGCACCGACGGCACGCTGGCCGAACTGCGCGCGATCGATGATCCGCGATTGGTCATCATCGAGAATGGTTCCTGTCCGGAGGATTGGGCCGGCAAGTGCAACGCCGCGCGCATCGGTGCGGCACGCGCGCGGGGCGACCTCTTGCTCTTCACCGACGCCGACACCTGGTTCGACCCGCGGCTCGTGCGGGCGACGGTCGCGCTCCTGCGGGGGCGGGGGGGGGCGGGGCCTTGGCCTGCTGAGCCTGTTGAGCACGCTGACGCGCAAGCTCCCCTTCGAGCGGCACGTGCAGCCGGTGGCCGCGGTGCAGCTCATGAAGCGGTACCCGCTCGGGCGCGCGAACCGGCCGGTGAATCCCAAGCCCTTCGCGAACGGCCAGTTCATGCTGTTCGAGCGCTCGGTGTACGAGGGTCTGGGCGGCCATGAGGCGGTGAAGCACGCGCTGCTCGAGGACCTGGCCTTTGCCTGGGCCGTCCGTCGCGCAGGGTCCCGCTGCGGCGTCTTCGTCGCCGACGGCATGCTCGTCACGAGCATGTAC
>JBEGNG010000325.1:0-2527 GCA_041182645.1 Planctomycetota bacterium | reverse complement strand
GTGCCGCAGTTCGGCGACTTCATCGGCTTCAACCGCTGGACGGGCGTGGCCCGGGTGGTGGACCAATGACGCGTCGTGCCTTCACGCTCGTCGAGGTCCTGCTCGCGGTGTTCATCCTGGGCATCGGGATCATCAGCGTGAGCGCGCTGTTCCCCGCCGGCATCGTGCAGCAGCGGGCCTCGAACGACGATGCGCTCGGGCCGGTGGTGGCGCAGCACGCCATGGGCGTGATCCGCAGCAAGGTCACCCAGGACGACTTCGGCACCTTCGAGGAGTACGGGCTCTATGACCTCGGGGGCACCGCACCCACGACCATCCCCGGCGACTGGCTGTGGAAGCGCCCGACGATGTATTTCCAGAACCAGCTCACCGGCGTGGGTTGGTCCGACGGCACGATCGAGGATGACGCTGGCGCCATCGACATCTTCGGGACGTTGCTGCTGAACGCGGAACTCGGGGCAGGGCCATCCAACAACCTCAGCCTGACCAAGGTCGGCTGCGAGGCGACGACCGATGGCTATGGGGACGAGGCGAACCGCGTCTACGGCATCCCCGTCAACCGCCGTCGTTGGGACCCGGACTTCGACACGCGCACGCCGCTGTCGCTGTTCGCCGACTACGACGGCGACTCGATCGAGGACAACGGTGAACTGCTGGCGCGGCAGCCCGCGGCCATCATCACGCAGCAGGAGCGCTGGTGGCCGGCGACGCCGCCTGCCCGCGTCGCCGGCGAGGCGAACACCAGCCTCACCCGACGGCCGCAGTTCGTCTGGGACTGCATGTTCCGCCGCTTCGAGGGGCGCATCCTGGTGGCCGTGTTCGTCTACCGCGTGGGAACGGCAGGCGTCGAGGTCGGACCCTATCGCGTGGCCCAGGCGCCGAGCACGAGCGGCTTGGCGGTCTACCCCAGCATGCCGCGGCTCGGTGCATTCGTGGCCAATCCGCCGCCGGGTGCGATCGGGCTCTCGGCTTCATCGATCCCCCGGGCCGGAGGCGTCGACGGCACGGTCGGGACGCGGGCCGACAACGCGGCGGTTCCCGGGACAAACCCGGGTACGCCGGCTTCGGGCTTCAACGTCACCAATGACCTCTATGCCTGGCAGGCACCGAACCAGGTCTGGCTGGACCAGTGGAACGACCTGCACCGGGTGGTCGGCGGCCGGCGCACGAGTGCCGACGGCCCGGTCACGCTTGCGCGCCCGGTCGTGGCGAAGACCCCGAGCGCCGTGTACTTCGGCGTCGGTCCCGACGGGGTCCCGCGCGCGGACCCGGGCACGCTGCCCGTGATCTGGTACCTGCCCTCGGAAGACGCGAACGGCGTCTCGATCACGCCCGTCTTCGTGACGGTGATGGAACTCTGATGCCGCGCCGAATCCCCCATGCCCGCGCCTTCACGCTGACCGAGCTGCTGCTCGCGGTGCTCGTGCTGCTGGTGGTCATCGCGGCGACGGCGCGCATCTTCGGCACGGCCCAGCGCGTGTCGAGCGTGGGTGAGGCGAACGCCAGCATCCTCCAGGAGGCCGGTGCGATCGAGCGCCGGCTGCGTGATGACCTGGCGCGGCTGTCCGACAAGGGCTACATGGCGATCCGGAACGTCGCCGTGCGCAACGACATCAACGATGTCGCGGGGACGAACCAGCTCGAGCTCCTGAACCCCGACCTGCCGGCGGACTCGATCCTGAGGCTCGACCAGCTCGTCTTCTTCGCCGAGGGTGCGCAGGACACCGTCGACTTCGTCGGCACGGTCAACCTGTTCGGGGGATCGGTGCCGTCATCGAGCCTGAGCCGCATCACCTACGGGCACGGCGTGCAGGTGCCCGATCGCGTCGAGCAGGCACTCTCTGCGCCGACCGGCTTCGACCCGGACTACTTCATGCTCGACGGCAAGGTGCTCACGCCCTGGGTCACCGACGCCGTCGGCGACGGACCCAGCCTGCGCCTGACGGCCACGACCTCGACCGGCGGCACGAAGACCGTCAACGGGACGCAGCCCGGTTCCCGCGACTGGATCCTCGCGCGACGCTCGATGCTGCTCGCGGACGACGGTGGCGATCCGGCGTTCCATGCCATCCAACCCAATACGCCCCAGCTCGACGCCAACAGCATTCCGTCGCTCTTCCAGGAGTCCACGGGACAGTTCACCGCGGGTGCGGCGCTCCAGCCGGCGCGAGCGCTGCTGTCCGGCCGTTTCGACGTGACGGCGATGCAGGTCAACGACCTCGAGCGTGTGCTCGGTCGCTTCGACGGCACCGCGGGCACGCTCGATCCACCGTTCTACGCCCCATGGATCGTGGTGCCCGGCGTGACCGACATCCCGGGCGGCGTGCAGGGTGCCGCCGCATTCGGTGCAGTGCGCCAGCGCATGATCAACGGGACCTTCGGCATCGGTGCCACGGCCAACCAGGCCGGCACCAGCGTGCAGGTCGGCCTCAACAGCTGGCCGCGCGTGGAGCGCCAGCCGCCGACCTTCGAGAAGTCCGACCAGATGCTGACCAGCGGCATGATCGGCGGACACTGCAGCAGCTTC
>JBEGNG010000324.1:0-3405 GCA_041182645.1 Planctomycetota bacterium | reverse complement strand
GGCAAGTTCGCCGAGATGGACATCACGCTGAAGCCGGCCGCCAAGCAGGGCATCAAGCTCAGCAAGAAGGTCACCTTCCAGATCGAGGGCCACGCGCCGGTCATCCTGACCGTCGAGGGTGACGTCGCCGCATACGTCACGATCTCGCCCGACATCATCGACGCCCCGAAGGACGAGGCGCTGATGACCACCGATACGCAGATCCGCCTGGCGTCGGCCGATGGCACGGCGTTCAAGGTCACCTCGGTCAACCCGCCGATCATCAAGAACGTCCCCGAAGCCGCCGGCACCGAGGCCCTGCTCAAGGTCGACTGGTCGAAGTGGCAGGAAATGGGCCGCACGATCAAGATCACCTTCACCACCGACCACCCCAAGGCGCAGACCATGAGCGTCATGGTGAAGCGGCCCTTCAACGCCGCCGACGCCGCGAACGCCAAGGCCCCGCCGGTCGCGAAGCCGATGAGCTCGCTCATCATGGCGGCCCGCGACGGTGACGCCGCGAAGATCAAGGAAGAGCTCGCCAAGGGTGGCGCGCTCGTCGACGAGCTCGACTCCGGAAGCGGCCGCACCGCGCTGATGTGGGCCGCGAAGGGCAACAAGGTCGACGCGGTCAAGGCGCTCATCGAGGGCAAGTCGAACGTCAACGCCAAGGACCGCACCGGCAAGACGGCGCTCACCATCGCCGCCGAGAGCAAGTCCCTCGACGCGACCAAGCTGCTCATCGCGAGCGGAGCCGACGTGGCCGCGCGTGACCAGATCGGCGGCACGCCGCTGACCTGGGCCTCGGGCATGGGCTCGGTCGAGACCGTGACCGCGCTCGTCGATGCCGGCGCCGACATCAACGTCGTCGATGCCAATGGCCTGAGCCCGCTCCTCGTGAAGTTCCTGCTCGACCGCAAGGCCAACATCGCGGTGGCCGACAACATCACCGGCGACACCCCGCTCATGCGCGCCTCGCGCAGCGGCAAGCCCGACAGCCTCAAGATGCTGATCGCCGCGGGTGCCGACGTCAACATCGTCAACAAGCAGGGGCTGACCCCGCTGCTCGTGGCGGCCCAGAGCGGCACGCCGGAGAAGGTCCGCATGCTGCTGGACGCCAAGGCCAATCGGGATGCCAAGGGCCCCTTGGGCAAGAATGCCCTCGAGATCGCCAAGGCGCGCACCGACGACAACGGCAAGGCGATCGCCGCCATGCTCGAGGCGAAGTGACGCCGGCGTCCTGAGTCGGGCCACCAGCCCGCGACCGAGGATCGAACCAGGAGGCCGCCCCATGTGGGTGGCCTCCTGTCATGTCGGGCGTCGTGCATCGGCGGTCGCCGCTGCCCGGGCGCGGCCTTCGTGGAGCCGGGTAGGCCCTGCCGGGCGGTCGTGATGCCGGATTCCCTAGACTCGCACCATGAGCACCGCCCTCGACCGCGTGATCGATGCCTCCCGCGAGGCCTCCCTCCTCGAATCGACCGCCAGCATCCTCGGCTGGGACCAGGAAACCATGATGCCCGTCGGCGGCATCGAGCTCCGCTCGAAGCAGCTGGCGCAGCTCGCGCGCATGCGCCACGAGACGTTCACCTCGAAGGTGATGGGCGACATGATCGGCTCCGCCGAGGCCGCCGTGGCGGCAGGGTCCGCCGAAGCCGCGCTCGTGCGCGAACTGCGCCGTGACTACGACCGCGACACGAAGCTGCCGGCCAAGCTCGTGGAGGAACTGGCCAGCGTGAGCAGCAGCGCGCAGCACGAGTGGGCCGAGGCCCGCAAGGCGAGCGACTTCAACCGATTCCGTCCTTGGCTCGAGCGCCTGGTGCACCTGAACCGCGAGAAGGCCCGCTGCTACGGCATCCCGCCCGGCGGCGAGACGTGGGATGCGCTTGCCGATGGCTACGAGCCCGGCTGCCGTGCCGCCGACGTGGAACGCGTCTTCCGGCCGCTGCGCGAGCAGCTCACCGGGTTCATCGACCGGCTGATGGCGAGCCCCACCAAGCCGAGCAACCGCTTCAACGAGACCGCCATCCCGATCGAGCGCCAGGAGCGTTTCGTGCGCATGGTGGCGGAAGCGATCGGCTTCGACTTCACGCGCGGCCGCCTCGATCGCAGCACGCACCCCTTCTGCGGCGGGAGCCACTGCAACGACGTGCGCATGACGACGCGCTACCTCGAGACCTGCGTGAACGACGCGCTCGGCAGCACGATGCACGAGGCGGGCCACGGCATGTACGAGCAGGGGCTCCCGTCGGCGTGGATCGGCACGCCGCTCGGTCAGGCGGTCTCGCTCGGCATCCATGAGAGCCAGAGCCGGCTCTGGGAGAACCAGGTCGGCCGAAGCCGTGCCTTCTGGACCTGGGCCGCGCCGCGCCTGCCCGAGTGGCTGGGCGATGGTGCGCGTGGCTTCAGCTTCGACGAGCTCTACGGGGCCGCCAACATCGTCGAGCGCGGGTTCATCCGCGTCGAGGCCGACGAGGCGACCTACAACCTGCACGTGATGGTGCGCTTCGAGATCGAGCGCAAGCTCATCGGTGGGCAGATGGAGGTAGCCGACCTGCCGTCGACGTGGAACCGGCTGTACCGCGAGATCGTCGGCGTCGAGGTGCCCGATGACCGCCGCGGTTGCCTGCAGGACGTGCACTGGAGCATGGGCGCGTTCGGCTACTTCCCGACCTACACGCTGGGCACGCTCTATGCGGCGCAGTTCTTCGATGCCGCGTCGAAGGCGATCCCTGGGCTCGAGGAGGGGATCGCTCGTGGCGAGTTCAAGCCGCTGCTGGCCTGGCTCAACGCGAACATCCACGCCCACGGGCGTCGGTACCTGCCGGGTGAACTGTGCGAGCGCGTGACGGGCAAGCCGCTCTCGAGCGAGCCGTACCTGGCCTACCTCAAGGGCAAGCTTTCGCCGCTGTACGGGCTCTGACCGCCCGGTCGATCAGGGCAGGGTGCGGCTGCGATCGGCTGCCCCGTGGTCTGCGGGCGGCGCGGTGGTGCCCACGCGTCCTCGGCCGGGGATCCGGCCGAAGAACGCCAGCCCGCCGGCGACGAGGGTCCAGAGTGGCACGACCCCCACACCCGGGATCGCTTCGGCCACGAAGATCGGCAGCAGGATCTTGGGCCGGCCGAGCACGAGCCACAGCAGGAGGGCGGTGACGGCGTCGATCACGATCACCACCGGCGGCGCCCAGGTGAAGATCGCGTTCACGATGTCGCTGACGACCGCGATGGCGATCGCGGCGATGCGCCGAGGCCACGAATAGGGAACCGTGAGTGGGGTCTTCGCTCCATCGTCCATTTCGGATAGCCTCGCCGGACTCGGCACCGCCGGGAACAGGACCAAGACTACCAATGCCCGAAGCCTCATCCATCCGCAACGTCGCCATCATCGCCCACGTCGACCACGGCAAGACCACCCTCGTCGACTCCATG
>JBEGNG010000323.1:0-2542 GCA_041182645.1 Planctomycetota bacterium | reverse complement strand
TCGCGCGCGATCGACCTGGACATCGCGAAGGACGGCAACGACCTGTGGATGAAGGTCAACGTCGAGCGCGTGCCCGAGCAGCCGGAGCCGACCGACGAGGTCGAGCGCGACCGCGTGACGGCGCTGGACAAGGCCGGCACCCGCTGCGCGGGCTTCGAGTTCAAGCTGCCCTCGTGGCGCGCGACGAGCCTGTCGGCGATCCTCTTCCCGCCGCCGCCGGCGCCCGCCGGGACCGAACAGCCGGCGCCGGGCACGCAGCCCACGATCATCCCGCCCGCGGGCGCGCCGTGATCGGATCGATCAGCACCCGGTGATCGAAGACGCCGGTCGCGGTGCCGTCATGCATCTCGCCGGAGCATGGTGACGAATCACCGGCTGAACACGCCGACGAGTTCGGCCTTGCCCAGCACGTGACCCTTCATCGCCGAGCGGAGCTCGCGCGCGGTGAAGACCTTGTCGGCGGGGTAGTCGGTATCGAGCGCCACGACCGTGAACGTGTAGTGGTGGTCACCCGAGCCCGGGCCCGGTGCGGGGCCGAGGTACCCCTCGCCCTTGGACTTGCCCCAGCCGGTGAAGCCCTGGCGCATGCCCTTGGGATCCTCGAGCGTGGCCGCGCGCTTCACGCCGCGGGGCAGGCCCTTGCAGTCGGCCGGGATGTTCCAGGCGATCCAGTGGATGAACTGACCCGCGTCGGGGTCGTGGCAGATGAGCGCGAACGACTTGGTCCCAGCGGGCGTGCCCTCCCAGGCGATCGCCGGTGACACGTTCTCGCCATCGGTCGAATACTCGACGGGGAGCCGCTCGTTGTTCTTGAACGCCGGGCTCGTGACGGTGAACTCGGCCTTGGCGGCATCCTTGGGTGCATCGGTGGGCTTCGCCGCATCATCGGCCTTGGCCGGCGATGGTGCAGGAGCAGTGCTGCCGGTTGCGGGAGGAGCCTGGAACGACGCCCCTGCAACCAGGGACAGCGCGGTTCCGGCGACGATCATCACGAGAGGACTCATGGCGGCAGCGTACCGCGCGCGGCCATGAGAGCCGTACCATCGCGCCGTGACCGCGAATCCCGAAGTCGACGATGGATCGCTGCAACGCCTGCACGTGGGCGTCACCGCGGCGATGGTCATGCGCCTGGCCGGCGAGGAGGCCGCGCACACCGATGCAGGCCGGACCTTCGTCGGCCGGCTCGACACCGAACCGGGGCGCGACATGGCCGACCATGTCGCTGAGCATTGGCCGCATGCCCGCATGCACTTCGTGCTGCGCAAGTGGCAGCTCTGGACCTGGATGAATGCGATCGCCGTCAACACCCCTGCCGTGGGACGGCAGGTGGTGGTGCTCGGCGCGGGGTGGAGCGCCATGGGGGTCGACTGGGCCCATCACTGCGTCGACGCCCGCATCTGGGAGATCGACCTGCACCACCAGGCCGAGAAGCAGGCCTTGGTGCAGAGGCTCTTCCCGCTCGCCGCGGAACGCATGCGGTTGATCGACGCCGACCTCGCCAACCTCGGCCTGGTGCTCTCGGGACTCCGTGCACACGGCTGGCGTGCGGATCGCCCGACGCTCTGGGTCGCCGAGGGGCTCGCGTACTACCTCACGCCCGATCGATTCGCCGCGCTGCTGCGCGCCTCGCTCACGTTCCACCCCTCCAACCGGGCCGTGATCGAGTTCGGCCTGGCACCGCACCTGATGCGCGAGGATGTCCGCACGCGCACCGCCGCCTACCACGGCTACCTCGCCTCGAACGTGGGCCTGCCGGCGCTGCAGTCGTTCGATCCGAGCGAGTTCTGCCTGCGCAGCGGCGCGATCCCGCTGTCGTGGGCCGACCCGAGTTCGATGGAACTGGCGCGCAACGGCCGCACACTGATGTTCCGAAGTCCCGAGGACAGCGGCATGCGCATGGCGGTGCTGGGGCCGGCATGAGCGCTGCGTCCGTCGCATCCATCGACCTTCCGGTGCGCGTGCGCTACGTGGAGTGCGATCCCATGGGCGTCGTGCACCACACCGTGTACCCGGTCTGGTTCGAGATGGCGCGCACGGAACTGCTGCGATCGAAGGGCGGCAGCTACCGCGCCATGGAAGAGGCGGGGCTGCTGCTGGCCGTCGTGCGGCTCGACGCGCGCTACCGCGCGCCGGCTCGCTACGACGACCTCGTCACCGTCCGATGCGACCTGGTGGCCAGCGGGCCGGTCAAGATCGAGCATCGCTACCGCGTGCTGCGCGACGGGACGCTGCTGGTCGAGGGTTCGACGACCTTGGCGTGCATCGGCCGCGACGGACGGCTTCAGCCGGTGCCCGCCGACCTCGCGTGGAACGTCGGCTGACGGCCGCGGGGCGCTGCCCCGTCGATCGCCGCGCCCCTACCATTCCCGCCCCGAGGAACCACACGACCATGACCCAGACCACCACCGCCCCCACGCGTACCGAGACCGACGCCTTCGGACCCATCCAGGTCGCCACGGACCGCTACTGGGCGCGCAGACCGAGCGCAGCCACCATCACTTCCCGTTCGGCGACACGATGCCGCGGCAGGTGATCACCGCCA
>JBEGNG010000322.1:3404-4015 GCA_041182645.1 Planctomycetota bacterium | reverse complement strand
GGTGCATCGTGGCTCATCCACCATGATGGGCTGGACAAGTCGCCGGCAAGCGGAACCCGTACCCCGACCTTTCGACATGCCTCCGTGAACCACTCCATGCCATGTTCACCGCCCGACAGCGCATCGGCCAACATGCGGAGGACATGCACGGCTGCGGCCGGCAGCACATTGGATTGGCCACCGACAACCCCCGCCCGAACATCGACCATGGCCAATCCAACTGCGTAGGCGAGCTGGCGTTTCAACTCCTCGATCGAAGGACCCTCCGACATGGCGCGCAACGCTTCGATGAGTTCCTCCGGCTGGAGGGTGGACAGGCGTCGGAGGCAGGCCTCGAGTCGACCCGCGAACAGGGCCGCCTGCTGGTGCTTCAGGCACGACGAAAGCAGATGGGCGATCTCGAATCGGCTCAGCGGCCCATCGCACCGCGCCACCCACAGCATGACGATGAGGGTTCCATCGCTCCGATCCATGTGCCCGGCCTCCAAGTCTTGGGGGACCCATCCTAATTGAACGCCGAGGGCATTCCAAGCCGCACCAGGGTGATCTACACTTCATGCCGGGTCGCCGCCGGCCAGAGGAATCATTCCATGCTCACAGCCACGCAATTC
>JBEGNG010000322.1:0-3381 GCA_041182645.1 Planctomycetota bacterium | reverse complement strand
GTCCACGACCCCGCTCGAGTCCCGCGAGACGTCGGACCGGATCACCGCCGTGATCGTCCAGGTGTTCGGCTGTCCCCCTGACGTCGCCGCACGAGCCGCTTCGGCAGCGCTGCTCGACGTGAAGTGCCGGGGGCTGGAGTCGATACCGAACGATCCGACCCTGCTCGAGATCATGGCCGGCACCCTCATGGATGAGGCTACTTCGGCTGCGCCCGGATGGGCCCGCACGGTCCTCAAGCGTGCTCGCGGCCTGACCTCACCGACATGGATCAATCTTGGAGCGCCGCTCCAGTCGATCGCAGGACCGGCAGGCGGCGCGACCGCGGCTCGCGTCGGCGACGCTTGGCCCGCATCCGTCGCTGATTCAGGGGCTCCGGCGTCCACCGAGGGTCCCCTGTCGCTCCCCGAGGACGGCACCCCGCGCTACGTAATCGAGTCGACGGTTCAGGAGGAGACGTTTGAGCAGATGTGTCTCCGGCTCAAGCGTGAGGGCGCCGCTGAACTGGCCCAGGAGGATTCAGTCGACATCGATGCGCCTGCCGCCCCCAGTGCCGGGTTCGGGGCTCCGTTGGCCGAACCGGAACTCCCGCCGGTCTCACTCGAACCCCCCCGCGGCCCCGAGACCTTTGGTTTGGCGCCCGGCCAGGACGAGCACCACGGCATGGATGCCTCGGCAGCCGGGAACGCCGCCATCGACCGATCCATCCTGGATGCGCTCGAGCGCGAACTGGGAGGCGTCGACGTCGCACACGATGCGATCGATCTGGGCACACCCCTGGAGCCGCTCGACCTCGGTGACGAGCTTGAGTTGGAGTTGGATGACGCGACCGATGACGACGAGGGCCGAACCCGTCGTCATCATGACGCGGGATCCATCCTGACCACCCGCTCGCCGGGCAGCGCGCAGCCGGGTCGGGCATCGTCATCGGCTGCCTGGGCGCCGACCACCAGCCAGAGCAGCCTGCAGCGGCACGGCACGCTCCGTGGCCCCTCTGCGTCAGTGAAATAGATCAGCCCATCCACGAGGTGGCGCCGCCCGTTCACCCACTCGATGGCCGGATCGAAGTCCGTGCCGCACCCTCCCTGCAGCTCCGGAACGCCACCCCGGTACTCCTCGACATGCCGCACCGCATGGTCGGCGTGGATGAGCGTGACCGTGGTGCCCGTGCGCCGGATCGCATCCACTTCCTGCATGAAGCGCGACAGCTGCGCCGAGTCGACCGAACCACTCGTGTCGATCGCCACGGCCACATGACTCCGCGATCGGACACGAACCCCGGGTACACGCCCGTAGCGCTTGGAGGGGCGTTTGAGCGTCGTCGCAAGTCGGGTCCGTCGACTGCGTCCACTGAAGACCCGCAGGACCCGGCGCCAGTCCAACGGCGGCTCGCCCGCCGGATTCGCCGCGGCAACCAAGCGCCGCAGCATGGCGGGCAGGCGGGTCATCCCTCCGCTGCCCAACGCACGGACGCCCCTGGCGACGAGGTCGGCCAAGGCGGAACCCGCGAGCCTCGGATCCGCGTCGCCCCAAGCTTCGCTGCCTGCGCCGACCGAGGCGGCCGCGGATTGAAGTGCGCTGGACGCCGCAGGCTGGAGAAGCCGTTGGTAGTACCAGTCCACCGTCTGGAAGTCACGCTGGTCCAACTCGTCGAGCAGGCCGGGTATGCCGACGTGCAAGGCGCCGTCGGGCAGTTCCTCCATTCCGATCAGGCAGTTCACGGCGAGATCGGCCGCGACATTGAATCGCTGCTTGTCGCCGAACGCCTGGTGTCGGATCAGGTGACCCAGCACCACGTGCAGAACCTCGTGCTGGAGCACGCCCTGACGGTGCCGGTCACTGGACAGCCGATCGAGCCAGAAGGAAGGATTGACGAGCAGGCAGACCCTCCCATCGCGAACCGTGACGGCGGCAGTCTCCACTTCTTCGGTGACGAGGCGCCGCATGCCCATGAGCACATGCGCGTGGAACGGTTGCTTGAGGAGCAGTGCCGAGATCGCGCGACCGAGGGACTCGAGGGTGGCCGAGGATCGGCTCATGCCGTCACGCCCGCAGGGCGAGGCGGTCGACCTGGCCCAGGAACCGCAGGTGCTCGATGTCTCGCCCGGCGAGCCATGCCATCCTCACGACCTCCCGCGGAAGTCGATCCCACAGCAGGAAAGCAACGAGATTGCCCCGGGCCCGCTCATCCAGCGGAGAGGTCCTCGACCGTGCGTGGGCAAGCAGCCGCTCGACCAGCACCGAGAGGTGGTCGATCCTGGGCGCGCCGGACTGATCGAAGGCGACGCGGGCCAGGCGAGGGAGGATCTCCCCGGCGAGGTCGCTCGCCAGAAGTTCCTGCGGCGAGGGCAGCTGCGCCATGGAGGAGTTGAGATACCCGACGAACGCGACCGCCGCTTCCGGCTCGATGCAACTGTGTGCGAGGAGGTTGACGAGCGCCGCGTGCGTCGCGACATCGTCAATCCCCCGGAGGTGCTCGAAGAGGAACGTGAGGCTCCTGGGCGTGGTGCGGCCCTTGCCGACCAGCTCGGGGTAGGCGAGCACGAAGGAGATCCCACGCGCATCGATGCCGGTGCGCTCCGCCCACGCAGCCCAGGCCGACGCCTGGAACTCCATGGTGCAGTGCATCATGCGAGTCAGCAGCGCCTGGTCCATCGGGGTCACCGAGAAGTCGCCGCCGTCGGGATTGGCGGTCAGCATGATCTGCCAGCCCGGTGGAAGGTGCCAATTGAACATCCGGCGATCCTGCAGGAGCTGCATGATGCCCCGGAGGATTCGGTCATCGGCCCGGTTCACGTCATCGAGCAGGAGCAACCCCTCGCCTCCGAGCCGGTGCATGCGTTGGGCCCACTCGGGCATGACGTAGAGCGTCACGTCGTCATGCGGATCGTCCGGCGTGCCGCCATCGTGCACGCGCGGCATGCCGGTGATGTCGCCCATCTCCTCGAACTGTGCGGGATTGATCTGCAGGAATCCAAGCCTCCGCTCGGCGGCGAAGTCACGGATCGATTGGGTCTTTCCGATGCCCGGGAGCCCCCAGACGCACAGCGGGACCGGCTGCTGGCCACGCGCGATCGATTGCCGATTCGTGACGAAGACCAGATCGAGGAGCTTCCGGTAGTCCGAGCCACTGACATGCGGGCCATGGAAGATCATGGCAGGGATCCTCGAACGACGCGAGTCGGATCATTCATCGTTGGAACAATACCTGACGCGACCCTTGCCGAGGCGCTCGAGCACGGCGCGACTCGCATCATCGAGCGGGGCATCCCGGCTGATCACGAGTTCGACCAGTTCGGTGCACGCCAGGATTGATGCAGGCACCGTCCGGAGGGGCGCCCCCCGAAGGTTCACGGTGAGCAGGGATCGGCAGCCTCCGATCC
>JBEGNG010000321.1:0-4535 GCA_041182645.1 Planctomycetota bacterium | reverse complement strand
TGCCCGAGCCCGACGAGCCCGGCGACACCTTCGAGGAGAACGCGGCCATCAAGGCGCGCGCCTACGCAGCCGCACTCGGCCGCACCGTGCTCGCCGACGACAGCGGGCTCGAGGTCGACGCGCTCGGCGGAAGGCCCGGCGTGCACAGCGCACGCTACGCAGGCATCGGCTCCACGCGCGAGGAGCGCGATGCAGCCAACAACGCCCGGCTCCTGCGTGAGCTCGCCGGCGTGCCGACCGCGCGGCGCACCGCGCGCTTCGTCTGCGCGATCTGCGTGGCGTCGGCCGACGGGCGCGTGCTGGCGACCTCCCGCGGGGCGTTCGACGGCGTGATCATCGAGTCCGGACGCGGCAGCCATGGTTTCGGCTACGACCCCTTGCTGTTCGTGCCCGATGCAGGCTGCACGAGCGCGGAGCTCGATCCGGCGGAGAAGAACCGGCGCAGCCACCGAGGCCAGGCGGTGAAGGCCCTGGTCCCCATGCTCCGCGGCTTCGCCTGAAGTTGCGTCCGTTCGGTGTGCCGGACCGCGCGCAGCGTCAGGTCCATTCCACGCCGCTCGGGTGCAGCGCGCAGGTGCGGCGGAGCCCATCATCGAGGACGAGGAACGACAGCCGCAGCCGCTCGCCGGGCGTGGCGAGCCAGGGCGCACGACCCGCGGTGCGGTCGATGCGCGCGACGGCCGCCTCCATGTCGACAAGCTCCACCCGGTTGGCCGAGGGATCCCTGCCTGCCGCGTGCACGCGGGCCAGGAATGCGGCACTGGCCACGTCCACGCAGAGCGCGGCCAGGCCCTCGACGGCGCTGAAGCCGTAGTAGCCCGCGCCCCACGTGCGGGCGCCGCGCAGCCGCGCGCGGACCCAGCGCGTCACGAGGTCGTCGATCGGTGCGTCGTGTCCCTCGGCGGCATCGTGCAGCGGGTTCGGGATCACCTCCGCGTCCTGGAAGCGCACGCCCTTCGCAAAGCCGCGCAGCTCCGGCACGGTGCCGCCGCCGTAGAGGAATGCCCTCTGCCGCCGCCACTGCCGCCAGGCCGTGCGCAGGAAGCCGTCGGCCTTCATGCGATCGAGCCGAGGGTCCTCGGTCCGCATGAAGATCGCCTGGCGCAGCATGCGCTCCTGACGCTCCGTGGCCACGCCCGGCGGATCGGCGTCGAGCTCGTCCTCGAGCGTGGCGACGATGGTCGTGACGAGTTCGATGAACCGATCGTCCTTGACGCTCGCGAGCTTCGCGTGGCGCAAGGCCTGCGCGACCCAGGCGAGGCCATCGATGCGCACGGCGATCGATGGTCCGTCGCGCCCCATCCACTGGTCGAGCACCGCGGCGAGGGCCCGCAGCTCAAGCGGTGATGCCTCGCGGCCGGGCAGCAGCGCCACGGCACGCGCATGGCCGACGGTCTCGGGTGCATCGGCGGCGATCCTGCGCAGGTCAGGCAGGTGGCTCGCGAGCGCGGCGCCCTTGTTCCGCTGCACGCTGCCGCACGCGAAGTTCAGCCCTTGCTGCGGGCCGTCAGGCGTCGGCATCACGCTGAGTGGGAACGAGCGACACGCGACGGGCTTCTGCTGCAGCCCGTGGCGCGCATGGATCCGGCACAGGCCATCGTCCTGCAGGAAGATGCACGCGCCGTCGGGGCGTTGGCGCAGGAATCGGCTGCCGCGGAACTCGACCCACGGCTCGGCGCCGAGCTCGGCCCTCCAGCCCTGGCGGTCGAGCCGTTCGATGTCCTCGTCGCGCAGTTGCACGGTGAAGTCCCTGCAGCAGTTGCCGCAAGCATGGCAGCTGTACGCCTGTCCGGGAAGGTCCAGGGCGAGGATGGGGAGCGGGACGGCCATCGTCATGCCACCGCCGTTGCCGATCGCCTTCGTGCCCGCAGGATGCGCAGGCCGCACCACGAACCGCCCACGGTGCCCAGCGGAATCGAGGCCAACGCCTCGCCGGCGCTCTCGACGAGCGCGAGCTGCGCGAAGGCTGCGCCGACGTCGAGTCCCGTCTCGCCGGACAGGCGGCTCGCGACGAAGGCCATGGTCGCTTCGCGGAATCCGAAACGACCCAGCGGGTTGTAGTTCATGATGTAGCCCGCCAGCGCCACCAGCAGGATTTGCTGCGTGTCCAGCGGCAGGTCGAGGATGCGACCCGCGCACCACGCGCGCGCGGCGTACATCGCGAAGTCCACGAAGCGCGTCGCGGCGACCAGCCGCAGCGAGCCGTGCGCCGCGAGCATCGCCTCGGCACCGCCGAGCTTGCGTGCCACCAGCGGTACGTGCCGCAGGAGACCCACCACCCGGACCGAGACCTCGGTCACCGCACACGCCACCACGAGCCCGGCGAGGATGGCGGGCAGGGCGCTCCAGCCCATCAGCTCGACGCCGCCCACGCCGACGAGTGCGCCCGCAGTCAGGCCGGCAAGCGCGCTGAGGGTGCATGCACCGACCGTCGCGACCCATCCCCACGCGCCCATGCCATCGACGCCCATGTGGTAGACGAACCGGCTCGGCACGCCCAATCGCACCGGTGCGTAGTTCACCAGCGTGGCCATCGCGTTGACCGCCTGGTGCACGCCCCACGGGATCCGCCGCGCTGGCCTGAGCGCAAGCCAGAACGCCGTCCCCGCGCATGCCATGCTCAGCGCGCTCACGCCGAGCATCGTCGCGACGAGTGCCGGATCCGCCCGGCGCAGCCGCTCGAGGTCGGCCGATCCGATCGCCTTCATGATGCACCAGGCGAGGAGGGCGGCGCCGATGGCGAAACCGGTGAGTTGCACGGCGATGCGTGCGGCCGAGAGGGCGGGGCGGTTCGTCGGCATGCCAGCCGGGCTCATCGCAGCCGCTCCCGCAGGATCACCCAGAGTGCGCGCAGCCCATCCCGCATCCCGATCTTCTTGCCGTCGCTGAAGCCTCGGGCCTCGTAGCGGACCGGCACCTCGCGCACGCCGCCGCCGACCCGCGCGATCGCGGCGGTCATCTGGGGTTCGATGCCGAATCGCGGTTCGCTCAGTCGCGGCCGCACCGCGCGCAGCAGCGGCACGCGCAGCAGCTTGGAGCAGCATTCCATGTCATGCACGCGCAGTCCGGTCAGCGCGTTGCTCAAGGCGGTCAGCGTTCGGTTGCCGGTGCGGTGCAGCCAGGCCACCATGCCCGGTCGGATCGCGGCCCCGTGCCATCGATCCCCGTAGACGGCCACCAGTGGATCCGCCGTCAGCGCCGCGACGAGCGCCGCGTGGTCCGCGGGGTCGTACTCGAGGTCGGCGTCGTGCACGAGGACGGCATCATCGTCCGATGCCCTCGACAGCACCCAGTCGAAGCCGGTCATGAGCGCGGCGCCCTTGCCTGCATTGACCGGATGCCGCAGCAACTCCAGGCCCGGTCGTCCCGACGCGGCGATCGCATCGGCCGCGGACCGTCCGGCCGGTGCACTCGCATCGTCGACCAGCACGATCGTCCTCGACCAGCCCCGTGGCAGCGCGGCATGTCCCAGCCGCCCGATGCACGCGGCCAGCGTGGAGGGCTCGTTGAAGTACGGGACGACGACGAAGAGCGTGGGCATGAAGCCCGCCCGGGCGCGTCAGGGCTTCCCGAGCGACTGGCGCATGCCGGTGTCGGCCTGCAGGTTCTTCAGGCGCTCGTAGTCCATCACACCGAGGTTGCCGCTGCGGAACGCCTCGGCCACCGCACGCGGGATGTCGGCCTCGGCCAGGATCACCACGGCGCGGTTCTTCTGCGCCTCGGCCTGGAACTCGGCCTCCTGCGCCACGGCGAGCGCGCGGCGCTGCTCGGCCTGCGCCTGGAAGCGCTTGGTGTCGGCCTCGGCCTGCGCGGCCTGCAGCTGCGCACCGATGTTCTCGCCCACGTCCACGTCGGCGATGTCGATCGAGAGGATCTCGAACGCCGTGCCGCTGTCGAGGCCCTTGGCGAGCACGGTCTTCGAGATGCGGTCGGGGTTCTCGAGCACGCTCTTGTGGTCCTCGGCCGAGCCGATCGTGCTGATGATCCCTTCACCGACGCGCGCGATGATCGTCTCCTCGGTCGCGCCGCCGACGAGCCGGGCGATGTTGGTGCGCACGGTGACGCGTGCCTTCGCGCGCAGCTGGATGCCGTCCTTCGCCACGGCATCGATGGTGTTCTTGCCGCTCGCGCGGCTCGGGCAGTCGATGACCTTGGGATTCACGCTCGTGTTGACGGCATCGACGATGTCACGGCCTGCCAGGTCGATCGCCACCGCGCGGTCCCAGAGCAGGTCGATCTTCGCCTTCTCGGCGGCGATCATCGCGCGCACCACGTTGGTCACGCGGCCGCCGGCCAGGTAGTGGGCCTCGAGCATGTTGGTCGCCAGGTCGATGCCGGCCTTCTTCGCGCTGATCCGGTTGAGCACGATGACGGCGGGGTCGACCTTGCGCAGCCGCATCATGATGAGATCGATCAGGCCCACGCTGGCGCCCGAGAGCATGGCCTGCAGCCAGAGCCCCAGGTACTTGCTGACGATGATGAAGAGGACGAGGCCGATGAGGCCAAGCACGCCCAGGCCGATCCATGCCCAGGGC
>JBEGNG010000320.1:0-2553 GCA_041182645.1 Planctomycetota bacterium | reverse complement strand
GCCTCGCTCGCTTCGGCAGTCGCGATGGTCACCAGGGCCTCGACCTCGGCGCGGGCGAGTTCGCGCTGGGCCTTGGCCTCGGCGATGCCGCCTCGGTTGGCATTGAGGATCGGCACGGGGATGTTGAGCCCGAGTTGGAACTGCTCGAAGCCGTCCTGCTGGCCGAACCCGGGACCGACCTGGAGGTCGGGGTACTGCTTGCGGACCTCGAGCACCAGGCGCGATTCGGCGACGGCGTAGCGGACCAGCGCGGCGCGGATCGAGGGGCTTTCGTCGAGCACGCGTCGCTCGAGCTCGCTCGTGTCGGTGCAGGAGACGCGCGGCGCGGGGCCGATGGGTGCTCCCGACTGCAACGAGATGCCCGGGCGCGGAAGCCCGATCAGCCTCAGGATGGTCGCTGCGGCATCGGCCTCGTCCGTGACGAGCTGTGCGTGGTCCGCCTGTGCCAGGGCGACGGTCGCGCGCTGCATCGCCGCGTCGGCCTGCCCGGCCTCGCCGAGGTCGACCAGTGCTGCCGCGGCGGCGTCAGCCCGCGCCAGCAGCGCACGCTGGCTCGAAGCGCCTTCCAGCGTTCCAGCGGCGGTGCTCCACCGCGCCCAGGCTGCACGCAGGTCGCACAGCGTGGACCACTCGAGCGACTGCACCTCGGCCAGCGCGGCGCGGTGTTCCTCGCCCCGCACCGCGACCTCGGCCTCGAGCCTGCCGGACACGGGGATCGTGAACCAGAGCAGTCCGAACAGTTCGTTCGGGTTGTCGGCAGCATCGATGAGCCTGCTGAACTGGAGGCCGATCGAAGGATCGGGCCACAGGCCTGCGTGCTCAGCCCTGGCCGCGGTGACCCCAGCCTCCGCACGCGCCACGCGCAGCGCGGGATTGAAGACCAGCGCGATCCACTCCGCTTCCCGGAGGCTGAGTCCATCGGAGGGTTCGATGGACGTCGGCTCGAGGTCCAGGACGCGTCCGGTGGTCGCGATGCCGCGCGCAGCGTCGGGGCGACGCTTGAACGCCTCAAGCTGCTCGGCCGCGTCGATCGGCGCGGGAGGCGGTGACTGGCAGCCGTGGACGAGTGCGACGGCCGCCGTGATGACGAGGAGGTTTCGGTTGGGCATGACCAAGCTTGCGGTGGGCCGCCCCTCGAGCCCGGGGCGTGATGGGGCCACGATGCGCATCAGCGCATCCGGGCCTCACACCTGCAAGCGGGTGGTCTTCACGACGATGAGTCCGTGCGGGCAGCGCCCACCACCGGGATCGGGGGCCGGCTGCACGATGGGCCGGTCACTGCGGACGGTGGTGACCCATCGCGCGGGCGCCCCGGCGATGGCCCACATCGCTGCCCCTGCAGCGCCGTCCAGGACGGCGTCGGTGCGCGAGGCGCACGCATCGATCGCCTCGATGTGGGCGTGATCGTGATCGGGCACATGGTGCGGTCCATCTCGGTGATCGTGATGGCCATCGACCGGAGCAGCGCCGCCATGCGTGTGCACGTGGGGGTGCGCGTGATCGTCGTGGTGGTCATGGTGCGCGTGAGCCGCGACGGCGGGGATGGATCCAGCCGACGCACCGTGGTGATCCGCATCCGACAGCGCCACCACCTGCCCGCGCCAGGCCCCGCAGCAGAGCTGCGTCACCACCGCAAGAAGGACCAGCAGCGATCGGGCCATGACGGTGTCGAGTATAGGACGGGCGTGCGATCAGCGAATGGGTTGCAGCGTGACCTTGGCTTGCTTGAAGTCCCCCACGGTGTCGAACGCGGCGTCGTCCCATTGGCCTGACCAGGTGCCATCCGCGCGCGGTTCGAGGCGGAAGGTGGCCGTTCCGATGCTCGGTCCGGGAAACTCGCTGAGCATGATCGAGCCCCGCGCGCCGACCGATCCGGCCAGTGGGATCTCCTTGCCGATGTGGTCGTAGCGGTACGAGCCGGTCAGCAGCGTGTTGGAGCACGTGAGCGTCATCGTGATGCCGAGCCGCTTGCCTTCGATGAGCATGGTGCCGGAGAAGGATCGTGCCTTGGCCTCGGGCCACGCAGGCTGGGCTGACGTGGCTGCGCGCCACGCAGCCAGGCCACCGGGACCCGTCGTGGGATCCGGGAGCTGGTTCGAGATGTCGATCAGCGGGCCGGTCCCGCGACGGGTGACGAGCAGCACGCTGCTGATCCCCAAGGTGCCTCCATGTGCCCGGCCACCGTGGTCGATCAACCAGTCCTGCCAGCCGTCGCCGTTCAGGTCTCCTGTGGCCCTGAGCCAGAATCGGTGCCCGAACGCTCCGCCGTCCATGTCGACCTGCGGCGCGTCCGGCGATCCTGCACTGCTGATCTTCATCGTCTTGGGTGGATTCGCTTCACCGTTGAAGCACTTCGTCACCACGCTGGTGAAGTCCGCCGGATCGAGCGCCGAAGCGGTCGGTTCCCGGAGCAAGGGTGCGATGGTCGTCAGCAGTCCCAAGCGATCGAACCACGCCTGCGCAGCGAGGTCGAACGTGGAGTACGGCTCCCACCCCGACGTGGCCCACTGGGCGAGGGTCATGGCCTCAGGATGTTCCTTGACGTCGGTGCCT
>JBEGNG010000319.1:0-3155 GCA_041182645.1 Planctomycetota bacterium | reverse complement strand
GTCGTCGCGGCCGACTGGATGGTGATGCCGCGCTCCTGTTCTTCCTGCAGGCTGTCCATGGTGGCGGTGCCTTCGTGCACTTCGCCCATGCGGTGGATCTTGCCCGTGTAGAAGAGGATGCGTTCGGTGACGGTGGTCTTGCCTGCGTCGATGTGGGCGCAGATGCCGATGTTGCGAACCTTGCTCAGGTCAGTTGCCATGGTGGTCTCGTGTTCTGGAAATGGGGAATCGGGGAGTCTAGCGGCCCCCGGGCCGTCGGGTCAATGCGCGCCCGCCTGCCCGATCAGCCCCGGCGGACGAGGTCCGCAGGCTGGATTCCCAACGATTCCCAGTGTGGATCGAGGTCAGCCAGCCATCGCCGACCGTCCTGCACATAACCGGCCGTGGGGGCCAGTCCGGGCACCCGACGCGTGAAGAACCGGTTCATGCGCTCCATGCCCAGCTCGCGGATGGTCTTGGCCGCCATGCTCGCCAGGGCGATCGGCAGGTGTCGCGCCTCGGCGCCCACGTCGAAGCTCACCCGGACGGGGCGTTCGCCGACCGTGAGCAGGTAGTGCGATCGATCCTCATCCTCGTGCAGCACACGGGGGGACCGCGCATCGAGCGACCGCATCAGGTCGTCGAGGTAGCGCATGCGCCCGCCCTGGCGGTCGAAGGCGAGCCAAGCAGGACGCCCCGGGTGCGCCGCCAGCGCATCGCGCGCGACCTGCATCGCCGTGAGGAAGGTCAGGTTCGGCTTGAGCGCACCCGTGGCCAGGTGCGCGTTGAGCGCCTCCGGTTCGTGGCGCACGCAGCGGAGCGCATGGAGCGCCACGCCGGCCTTCGTGCAGGCACGCATGAACTGCCCGGCACCGATGGTCGCGAGCGCACGATCGGTCGCGACCGGCAGCGCGACCGGTGGCTCGTCGTGCGGGAACGCCTCGCGGTCGCCGAGCATCATGCGCAGGGCGTCGTCGTCGGCGGCAATCGCGGTGCTGCCGTGTGCCGCCGCGGCGCAGGCAAGCACCGTCCGCTCGAGGTGCGTGAGCGGGTGCTGGACCGAGCCCTTGGCGAACTTGAGCTTCTTGCTGTCGGCGATCGGCAACCGGCCGCGCGCATCCTTGCCGGTCTTGCAGACCGCCGTGCGCAGCAGCGTCCAGAGGTTCGGGGGCATCGCGCCGGGGTCGGCCAGGTCGACGGTGGTGCCCTCGCCGACGGTCCAGACCGATGCGCCCACGCACAGCGGCCCCAGCAGGGGTCCGTAGCCGGCTTCATCGACGCCCAGGAGCAGCATGGGAGCAAGGGATACCACGGGACGGGCCCTACGATGGAGCCATGCCGCTGCCTGCTCCCGGTTCGAAGGTCCTCGTCGCCATGAGCGGCGGTGTCGACTCGTCGGTCGCTGCGGCGCTGCTGGTCGAGCGCGGCTACGAGGTGGTGGGTTGCTTCATGCGGCTCGGGTCGCCGGGCGAGGAGCTCGAGGGGCTGGCGCCGATGCCCACCGAGGGCTTCGATGCGTCATCCTGCGCGTTGCCTGCGAAGCCCGACGGCAGCACGCCGCTGCGGATCGGCCACCGAGGGTGCTGCTCGATCAGCGATGCACAGGATGCGCGCACGGTCGCGGCCCGGCTCGGGATCCCGTTCTACGTCTGCAACTTCAAGAAGGACTTCGGGCGCATCGTCGACTACTTCGTGGGTGAGTACAACGCCGGGCGCACCCCCAATCCGTGCGTGCGCTGCAACGACTGGCTCAAGTTCGGCAAGCTGCATGAGTACGCGCGCTCGATCGATGCCGTGGCGGTGGCCAGCGGGCACTACGCGCGCATCGTGCACGGCGCGCAGGGTGCCGAACTGCACCGCGGGCTCGACCTGTCGAAGGACCAGTCGTACGTGCTCTTCGGCGCACGCCGCGAGACGCTCCACGAGATGATCCTGCCCATCGGCGACCTGCCCAAGACCGAGGTCCGTGCCATGGCGCAGGAGCGGGGGCTGCCGGTCTTCGACAAGCCCGACTCGCAGGAGATCTGCTTCGTGCCCGACGACGACTACGCGGGGCTCGTCGCGCGACGCACGCCCGCGGCGGTCGCGCCCGGCCGGATCGTGGATCCTCACGGCCGCGACCTCGGCGTGCATGCGGGGCACCAGCACTTCACGGTCGGGCAGCGCAAGGGCCTCGGCGTCGCTGCGGGCGTGCCCCTGTACGTCATCGGCAAGGACGCTGCGTCGAACACGGTCACGCTCGGCCCGCGCGAGTTGCTGCTCGCAGCAGGCTGCACCGCGACGCAATCGAACTGGCTCATCGATCCGCCGACGCACTGGATGCCGTGCTCGGCGAAGATCCGCTACAACGCCCAACCGGTCGCGGCGCGCGTGCGCGCGACCGGTGCCGACACGATCGAGGTTCGTTTCGATGAGCCCCAGGCTGCGGTGGCGCCCGGCCAGGCCGTGGTCTGCTTCGACGGCAGCCGCGTCCTCGGCGGCGCCTGGATCGACGCGGCGGTGGCGATCACGCCACCGTGGCGATCACGCCACCGTGACGGAGCGGTCCAGGTACACGTCCTGGATCGTGTTCAGCAGCTTCACGCCCTCGGGCATCGGGCGCTGGAAGGCCTTGCGACCGCTGATCAGGCCCATGCCGCCGGCGCGCTTGTTGATCACCGCGGTCTTCACGGCCTCGGCGAAGTCGTTCTCGCCGCTCGCACCGCCTGAGTTGATCAGGCCCGCCCGGCCGGCGTAGCAGTTGAGCACTTGGTAGCGGCAGAGGTCGATCGGATGGTCGGTCGCGAGGTCGCTGTACATGCGCTTGTCGAGCTTGCCGTAGCTCGAATCGCCGCTGTTGAGCGCGGCGTAACCGCCGTTGAGCTCGGGCAGCTTCTGCTTGATGATGTCGGCCTTGATCGTCACGCCGAGGTGGTTCGCCTGGCCGGTCAGGTCGGCGCTCAGGTGATGGTCCTTGCCGTCCTTCTTGAACTTCGGGTTGCGCAGGTAGCACCAGAGGATCGTCGCCATGCCGAGCGCATGGGCCTCGTCGAAGGCGCGCGCGACCTCGACGATCTGGCGGCCGCTCTCGTCGCTGCCGAAGTAGATGGTCGCACCGACCGCGCAGGCACCCATGTTCCAGGCATCGCGCACCGAGCCGAACATGATCTGGTCGAACTTGTTCGGGTAGGTCATCA
>JBEGNG010000318.1:0-2582 GCA_041182645.1 Planctomycetota bacterium | reverse complement strand
GTGCGACCGCTGCATCGATGGTTGCCGCATCCTGCGGTACGCGGATCAGGGTCGGGCACTGCGCGTGCGCGGCGGACACGGTGGCGAGGGCGCCGAGGACGACAAACGCGCGCGGACGCGCACCAACGGAAGGGCTCAACGACATGGTCTTTCTCCTGGTCAGGACACAACGCCTCGCGTCCGCACGCGCTGCCTAGGCACAAGCGCCACGGGAGGCCGGGCGGGGCAACGATTGCAAGCGCTTGTCAGGACTGGTCTTGCGACGCCTCGACGGACTCGTCGGCGACCAGGAGCGAGAGCACCTCGTACGCCAAGGCCGGGTCCGCGGGTGCCGCGGCGTGGAGTTCTGCGTGCCAGGCGCTGCGGTCGCTGTGCCGCAGGCGCTCGAACAAGGCATGCACACGCTCCCAGCGTTGCTGGTCGACGGACGCGGACGATGTTTCCACCTCAACCTTCATCGTGCTCTCCTTCTGGCCTGCCATGACGCGGCCGAAGCCCCTGGAATGTGAGTTCGCGATGCAACCACGCGCGGGCAAAGGCCCAATCGCTCTTGACGGTTCGCTCCGAGACGCCGAGGCAGGTCGCAACCTGCTCGACGGACAGGCCGCCGACGAACCGCAACCACGCCACAGCTGCAGGTCGAGGCGACAGGGCATCCAGCCGGTCCAACGCCTTGATCGCCGATGCCCCTGCCAGACCCCCGGCATCCGACTCGATGCCCAGCGGCGCCGGATCCAGCGTCAGTTCCTCGGCAGCAACGGCGACGGCCTCCTCGCGCAGCATCGGTGACGACCTGCCCCATCATGCGGACCAGCGACCCGAACAGGTGCGCGCGATTCTCGAAGGATGCGCCACCCATCTTGAGATAGAGCTCGTGCACGAGCACCGTGGTGTCGATCGGGCGACGCGGACCCTCGCGCGCCAGCATGGCGCGTGCCATGCGGTGCACCTCGGCGTAGATCTCGCGCCAGAGTGCCTCCAGCGCGCCGTCCTCGCCGGCGTGGTGCCGCAGCAGCAGCTCTTCCACGAGCGCATGCCGGCCTTCGGGTGGGATGAATCCGTCCAATCGTCGCTCCTGCTGCGATGGTGGCACGGCTCCCATCGCGGTCCGGTCCAAGCGCCACGCCGCACGGGAGGGGGCAGCCTTCCGGCACGGTATCGTCGCCCGGACCGATCATGGCGCACTCCGCAGACCAGCCCACGCCGACGCTCGATGCCGTGCAGGCCTGCTTCGACCTGCTGCTCGATGGCCGTGAGGCGCAAGCCCATGCCACCTTCGATGCCGCAGTGCTCCAAGCCGCGCGCGACCTGATCGATGCCGACCGCACGCTGCGGGAGACAGCCACCCCGGCACCACGCGAGCCCACCCAGCCTGCCGAAGCACTCACGGGTACGCCCATCGAGGGCTTCGAACTCCTTGAACTCCTCGGCGAAGGCACGAGCGGCCAGGTCTTCCGCGCACGCCAGGTCCAGCCTGCGCGCGAGGTCGCCATCAAGCTGCTGTGGCCCTGTTCGCACGCCGAGGCATTCGAACAGCGACGCGAGGCCTCGATGCTCGCCCAGCTCGAGCACCCCGGCATCGCGCGCCTCTACGAGGTTGGCGTGTGGCACCACGCGGGGGCCTTCCGGCCCTGGATGGCCATGGAACTCGTCGCGGACGCGCGGCCGCTGTCGCCGGAGTCCGTCGCGGACTGGTCGATCGAGGCCAAGGTCGCACTCGTCGCCTCGGTCGCCGATGCCCTGGCGCACGCGCACGCCAAGGGCATCATCCACCGCGACCTGAAGCCCGCGAACGTGCTGCTGCGTGCCGACGGCTCCGCGCGGATCATCGACTTCGGACTGGCACGGCGTGACGGCCCCGGTCATGAGCGATCCGTCGCCATGCTGGGCGACCGCATCGTCGGGAGCCTCGCGTCGATCGCGCCCGAGTGCCTGCAGCCCGGCACGGTCGCCGATGTCCGCGCCGACGTCTACGGTCTGGGCACGATCCTGTACGGGCTCCTCGCCGGTCGACCCATGCGTGCGCTCGATGCACTGTCGATCACGCAGGCGCTGCACCTGATCGCGCACCAACGGCCCGCGCGGCTGGCAGCGCTCGACCGACGGTACCGCGGGGATCTTGACCGGATCGTGGCGAAGGCGATCGACGCGGAGCCCGCACGCCGGCACTCAAGCATGGCGCTCGTCGCGCAGGACCTGCGTGACCACCTGGCAGGACGGCCGGTGCTGATCGAGCAGCAGGCACCGATGGAGCGCGTGTTCCGCTCGGCGCGCCGGCACTGGCGCTCGTGGACGGCGGCCGCAATCGTCGGCGCCTCGCTGCTCGCAGCCACGGTGATCTCGTGGCGCTCGGCCGCGGATGCGCGCGAACAGGCGCGCCTCGCCAACCTCAGTGCCGCAGCCAGCGCCGTCGATGCGACGGACCAGCTCGCGCTCGACCGCGCACTCATGACCCTGGGTGATGACCACTCCGAGGAAGCCGCCCTCCTCCGTCGCACGGCCATCCTGCGCGGCGTCGACGTCGCTCCCGGTGACTGGTACGCGCTCGCCTCCGCTCCCGACGGCACCTGGATGGCCGGCTC
>JBEGNG010000317.1:0-6678 GCA_041182645.1 Planctomycetota bacterium | reverse complement strand
GCCGTCACCATTGATGTCGGCATCGGCGAGGGGATAGCAGCGCATCTCGAGCAAGCCCGCACTGCTGACCACCGGTGCACCCACGCCGGCATTCAGGGGTCCGAACGCCAGGAGGTACTCGGTGTTCCCGTCGGAGTCGAACTCAATCGTGCAGCCGTTGCAGGGCGGCACGGGGACTCCACAGGCCACCGGTGTGCGGTTGCCGCAACTGCCGTCGAACAGCACGGCCCTGTAGGGACTGGCGCCGCTCGAGTTCGGGCAGACATCGATGGCGATCCGGCCGCGGCATGGCGCGATCCTGACCCATGTCGGCTTCTGGATGCTTCCGCTCAGGCCGCACTCGGCAGACAGGCCGACGTTGGCTTGGCTCTCGGAGTCGATGCCCGTGTCGCCGAAGGGATAGGCACCCGTGCCGAGCAAGGGGGCATCGAGGCAGTCGTTGGGGGGATAGGCCTGGACACCACCCAGGACGTTGATCTGGTACGAACCGCTGGCCGAGGCCCCCGACGCCGTCCTCCAATCACACAGGGGCTGGTTCGCGGTCGAGGTCGTCGGGAAGGCGAGACCCGTCAAAGTCGAGAACACGAACAGTTCAGGAGCGAAACCTTCCCGTGTGCACCCGACGGCACGCAACGGATAGCCCGCCACGGCAAGGAAGTAGTCGCCCGCCGTGAGCCCAGGAATGCCGCCGACCATGGGTTGGGTGATCCGTGACCAGGTCGCGCCGGGCGTGTCGTCATTGGCGACGATCGGCATCGCCGAGACCGAGCCGTCCGGGCCGATGACCTTCTTGAAGAGGTACAGGATCGTGTCGAAGGTCGAGCCTTCCGTGGTGACCGTGAAGGTGAATGCATTCGTGATCGTGATCTCGTAGAGATCGATCGAATCGACTCCGAGGAGTGCCGTGGTCGAGGTGGAGCCGTTCACCCGGGTCAGCGGCGCTCCATTGGACGATGCGCCGAGCAGGGAGATCTTCTGGCTCGATGGCGCGGTCGCGCCTGCATCCTCCTGGCTGTCGCCACCCCAGATGGGACCCATGAACCCATGGTCATCTGCAGCGGCTGGCGAGAGGATGAGGAGAACGGCAAGGAGGGCGAGCTTCGTCATCGCATGTGCTCCAGATCTGTGCATCGGTCGTTCAGGAACCCCACTGCGACAGCAGCAGGGCGAGGTCGGTGCCGTCGATCACGCCGTCCTGGTTGATGTCGGCGCTCGGGGGCGTTGGCACGCAGGTGATCTCGAGCGTCCCGGCACTCGTGACCGTCCCGGCGCCGATCGTGGTGGTCATCGGTCCGTAGGCCACGAAGATCGGCTCCGTGTCGAGGTTCGTGAAGGTCACCTCCGCTCCCGTCGACGAGCACGACGTGCCCTGCGTGCTGCACGCGATGGGCGTGAGCGATCCGGGGACACCCTGGAACACCACGATGGCGAGTGGGTTCGCCGAGGCATTCGTCGAGCACGCCTTGATGGTCGTGGTGCCCCGGCAGTCAGCGAGCCGGAACCATGTGGGATTCGCCATCCACGGGACGTATCCGCAGTCAAGCAGGCCGATGCGACGGTCTTCGGTGTCGGTTGTCGTTCCCGGATTGCCGTAGGAGTACAGCCCGGTGCCGAGCGTCACGGTCGTTTCGGGCGTGGTTGCCCGGCTCACCACGATGTTTCCACTGAAGGTCAGCGTGTAGTCACCGCCGGCTGCCGTCGTCGGTACGCCCCAGTCGCAGAGCAGGTCACCCTGCTGGGCGGTGGTCGGCAGCACCGCTCCGTCCTGACCGGGCGTGTAGGTGAACAACGTCTGCAGGATCGGGTCGTTCGCGCACCGGTACGGGACCGTTCCGGAAGGCGCGACCGCGAGGTAGTAGATCCCGGCGGCCAGGCAGACCGCGTTCGGGTTGGGAACGGCGCCGCCGCATGAGCCGATCAAGGTGGGCAGGACGGTGCTGGAGTTTGCATCGTCGCACATGGCCACCGGCAGGGCCGTCGCCTCGCCGGAGGAGTTGATCACCTTCCGGAACAGGAAGATGGCCGGGTTGAACTGCGTCGTGCTTGCCGCCGAGATGGACCAGTTCGTGTTCGACGTGATCGAGATCTCGTACATGTCGACACGGTCGGGAGCCAGCAGGGACGTCGGCGAGATCCCGCCGCGGATGCTGGTCAGCGTCGATCCGGTCGACGGTGCGAGCGGTGACGAGACGGGTTGCGAGGTATCCGGGGTCGAGCCGGCATCCTTGCTGCCGCCGGCGCCGGTGGACTCGGGACCTTCGCCCCAGATCGGTCCGGCCAGGTCGCCGTCGCTCGCCGCGGTCGCGGGCAGCGTGGGCATCAGACAGATGAGCGCGCAGAGCAAGCCGGTTTTCATGTCGTCTCCGGAAGGCATGGATCCATCGTCAGGAACCCCACTGCGACAGCAGCAGGGCGAGGTCGGTGCCGTCGATCACGCCGTCGCCGTTGATGTCGGCATCAGGTCCGGATGGCGTGCACGCGATGATGAGCCCGACCACGGGCGATTGGCTGCTGGAGTTGGGCTTCAGCGGCCCGTAGGCCACGAAGTAGGTCTCGCAGTCGCTGGTGGGGAGCGTCAGTTCGCCGGCCGTGCCGCTGGCATCGCTGCACCCGATCGGCGTGAGCGCGCCGCACGAACCCGTGTAGACCACGAAGCCGTAGGTCGCCGTGCCGGTGGTCGATGGCTGCACGCGGATCGTGGTGGTGCCGGTGCAGGCATCGAGCCGGAACCAGGTCGGGCTGCGGATGGCCGCCGGCACGCCGCAGATGTTGTTCAGGCCGATGTTGTTCTCGCTGCCTTCGGCCAGGTTGCTGACCGTGCTGTAGGCGTAGGTGCCCTCGGCAAGCAAGGGTGCATCGGAGCAGGTGTCCGGCCGGGTGAGCAACACGCCGCCGACGATGTTGATCGTGTAGGCGCCACCGACCGTCGATGCCCCGCTCCAGTCGCACTGCTCGCCGACGTCGGTCGGCTGGAGGATCGCCGTGGTCGAGGTGAACGTGAACAGCGGCGAAGGCTGCGCGGCACGGGGGCAGGTGGTCGGCACGGCCGCGTTGTTCGTGACGGCCAGGTAGTGCGGTCCGACGGTCAGGCCCGGGATCAGCACGGCGGTTCCCGACGTGTTGTGCAGCCGCGACCAGTTGGCGAGCGTGCTGACGTTGTCGTTGGCGGCCAGCGGGATGGCATCGATGCTGCCGTCGGCGTTCACGACCTTCTTGAAGAGGAAGAGCCGTGTGTTGAAGCTCGACCCGTTGGTGTTCACGTCGAAGGCCGTCGTGCTCGAGACGTAGATCTCGTACATGTCGACGGTGTCGGTGGTCGTGCCCGTGAGCGAGGTCGTCCCGGTCGAGCCGCTGATGCTGGTGACCGTGCTGCCGCTGGAATCGCTGGCCGAGACGGACTTGGTGCGCATGGCCGACTGGCTGCTCGCGCCCGCCTTGTCGGTGCTGCCCTCGCCCCAGATCGGACCGGCGAGGCCCCCGTCATCGGCCAGGCAGGATGGGCCGGCGAGGAACGCACAGGCGAGGGTGAGTCGGATGATTCGGTTGGTCATGGTCCAGCTCCGTTGGTTTGGTCAGGTTCCCCACTGCGACAGCAGGACCGCAAGGTCGCCGCCGTCGATCACGCCGTTGCCATCGAGATCGGGATCGTTCGGGGGGCAGGCCGGTGGCGGTGCGCAGGTCGCGTACGCCTGCTGGACGCAGATGGCGTCCCAGCTCGAGGCGCAACAGAACGCGTCGAGTGCGCAGACGGCGCTGCAGCAGGTGAGCGAATCGCAGGTGGGCGTCGCACGTGCCGTGAAGCATGAACCTGAGCCCGCTACCCCGCATGAGGTGCCATCGGGTGTGCAGGTGATCGTGAGTGCGCCCGCGCTCGTCGGCGACGCACCCGACTCGCGGCGGGGCCCGAAGGCCACCACGTAGTCCACGCAGGGGTCGGCTGTAAACGTGAGCGTTGCACCGGTGCCCCCGCCGCAAGCTCCGAGCGTGCCGCAGTCGATCGGTTGGAGGTCACCGCATGATCCGGCGTAGAGAACCATCTGGTAGGTCGCGGTCGTCAACGCGGGGCAGGCACTGATCTGCACGGTTCCAGAGCAGGGATCGAGCCGGAACCAACTCGGGTTGGCGATCCACGCCACGGAGTCTCCGCAGGTCGAGCCCAGTCCGATGCGCCAGGCGGCGTTGTCGCTCGCTCCCACATCCCCGAACGCGTAGGTTCCGGCCCCAAGGACGATGGCACTCTCGCACACGCTCGATCGGCTGACGACGGCACCGGTCAGGTTGATCTGGTAGTCGGCCCCATCCCCGAGGTTGGCCCAGTCGTTGAGCGCCAAGGTGCCCTGGAACGCGCTCGCGAAGACGACCGATGTCGACCCCGGACTGTAGGTGAACAGCGGCTGGGCGTCGTTGTCGTTGGTCTTGAAGCCGATGGGCAGCGCGCCGCTCTTCGAGATCGCGATGTAGTGCACCCCGGCCGTGAGACCCGTGATGGCACCACTGGCTCCACCGATCCTGGACCACGTCGAGCCCGACGCGACGTTGTCGTTCATCACCACGGGGAACGCCTGGGGGTTCCCGAGGCTGTCGAACGACCGTCGGAAGAGGAACAGGGCCGTGTCGAAGGCGGATCCGCTGGTATTGGCGGAGAAGTTCGCCGCCGAGGTGATGTTGATCTCGTAGAGATCGACCAGGTCGGCGCCGAGCAGTGCGGTGCCGGTCGTCCTGCCGCTGATGCGCGTCAGGGTCGATCCCGATGCTGGTGCCAGTGGTGAGGCGACCTGCTGCGACGTCTCGACGCTTGCGCCGGCATCCTTGGTCCCGCCCGTACCGGAGCTCTCGGGTCAGTTCGCCATCGCGCAGAGCCGCGGCCGGTGCTGCGGAGATGAGACCGAGGATCACGGGGACCAGGAAGGTGCTCGGGTTGGTTCCAGGCATGGCGGCGCGCTCCTCAGGTTCCCCACTGCGACAGCAGGATGGCGAGGTCGGCCCCGTCGATGATGCCGTTGCCGTCGAGATCGGGCTGGTTCGGCGGGCAGGCCGGGGGCGGTGCGCAGATCGCGTAGGCGCCTTGGACGCAGAAGTTGTCCCACTGCACGTTGCAGCAGAACGGGTCGGCGGCGCAGACGGCGGGGCAGCACGACTCCGAGTCGCAGAACGGCCCGGCTTGCGGCGAGAAGCACGACCCTGCGGTCCCCTCGCCGCAGCTCGGGGGGTAGGGAGTGCACTGGATCGTGATCTTGCCTGCACTGGTCGTCACCCCTCCCGGCGGTAGGTTGGTGATCGGTCCGAACGCGACCAGGTACTGCTCGCCAGCCGTCGCCGTGAAGGTGGCGGATCCACCGAGTCCGCCGGCGCTGCACGAGATGAAGTCGGCGCAGGCCACCGGCTCCAACTCCCCGCATGAGCCTCGATACACCAAGAGCGAATACTCGGCCGAAGCCAAGGTCGGGCAGACCTGCACGGTCACGGTGCCGTCGCATGGGGCGAGTCGGAACCAGCTGGGGCTGGAGAGCCACACATTGCCGAGACCGCAGATCGAGCCCAGCCCGATCCGCAGGGCCTCGACATCGCTGGATGTCCCCACGTTGCCGAAGTTGAAGATGCCGTTTCCGAGCACGATGGAGCTGTCACAGGTTGCCGTTCGCGTGACCACGGCGCCGGTGATGTCGATCTGGTAGTCACCGCCGGCACCGGTGTTCACCCATTCGCACAATGGCCACGAGGCCTGGCTCACCGAGGGATAGGTCACGATCTTCGAGCCCGGGGTGTAGGTGAACAAGGGCGCAAAGGATGGCTCGCCGCGGCAGGCCATGGGAACGCTGCCGCTGGGCGCGATGGCAAGGAAGTAGGTTCCGGCGGCCAAGCCGGTGATGGCACCGGTCGAACCGCCGATCTGGGACCACTCAGCGACGTCGCTGACGTCGTCGTTCATGACCACCGGAACGCCCAGCGTGAAACCATTGTTGTCCAGGGTCTTCCTGAACAGGAAGATCGCCGTATCGAAGGTCGACCCCTCGGTCTTGGCCGAAAAGTTCGCGGGCGTGCTGATCGAGATCTCGTAGATGTCGACGAGATCGGTCTGCACCAGTGCGGTGCTGGCCGTCCGGCCGCTGATGCGCGTCAGCGTGCTGCCGCCGGCACCGGCAAGGGGCGACGCGACCTCCTGGGCCGTCTCAACTGAAGCACCGGCATCCTTGGAGCCCCCGGTGCCGTTCTCCTCCGGCCCCTCACCCCAGATCGGACCCGCAAGTTCGCCATCCTGCGCCAAGGCAGGAAGGGCACAGAGCAGCATCACGATGAGAACAGTGCAACGCATGAGGCCTCCACGGGAATGACACCCGCCGAAGGCACATGCCTTCGCGGTTGGGGAAAGTGTCACCGCGGATGGTCGCGATTCAAACGTTCATCCACCGAATCTGAAAGGATTTACGGATGGCGGCCTCTGGATCCCAGGCGGGGGTCTGGGCCCGAAGCTCATCGATCCCGGGAGAACAGGTGCAGATCACGCCAGGCCCCAATAATCAGCCACCCCAACTCGCCAGCAGCAGCGCCAAGTCATCGCCGCTGACCGTCCCGTCGCCGTTGATGTCGGCCGTGGCCGGGCAGACCGGTGTCGCCACGCAATCGATGACGATCGTGCCTGCGCTCGTGACGACGCTGCCGGGCGACGTGAACGCCAAC
>JBEGNG010000316.1:0-3257 GCA_041182645.1 Planctomycetota bacterium | reverse complement strand
CAGGGACTCCAGAAGCGACACAGCGAGCTCTCTTGCCACAAGCCGCGCATCCCGACCCTTCATCGGCCGCGTCGCCACCTCGAATCCCGCCCGACGGGCGGACTCCAGCAACTCCGACACCCGACCGTCAATCAGACTGTCATACAGCCCCTCAACCGGTAGCCCGTTGACTCGGCGGATTCGTCGGTAGGAGGGCGACTCGAACGACACGGCCGGAGCTTAGCCGACCTCAACCCCGACTCTTCCGCCGCTTCGGCTCGACCAGCAATCCGTGGTCGCTGCGATCGTCGATGCGCTTGCCGCCGCTGGCCACCACGAACTCGTACAGCGCACGCGCGGCGGCGAGCATCACAGCATCGTCAGGCGGCTTGATCCACGCCGCCACGACGCGCTCGTACACACGGTTCTGCGCCTTCTCGAGCGTGGTCCCCCACAGTGCCTGAAGCTGGTCATCACTCAGCCGACCATCCTCGACATCCTCCTCGGTCACGTCGTCGAGACAGGTGTTGCGCTCCGAAGACTTGAAGACCCACGCACCCGACTCATGACGCCGGATCAGGTACGACACACTCCCGCCGTGATAGGCGTCTTCGTACCACTCACCCTCGATGGCGAGCGTCCATTCGGTAAGCGCCAAGGGCGCCAAGGAGCTCTTGAATTCGCCGAGCAGGTCGGGCGGGATGGACTCCGGCGGCAGGATGCCCGACACGGGCTGCGGCTTGGCCGGATCCGACCCTGCTTGCTGCGCCATGCTCGTGCTCCGCCAATCGGACGGCCAGGCTGACGCCCCACCGCTCACGGGCACGCGCCCCAGCCGCCGAGGACGAGCGCCAGGTCGCCGCCGTCGACGAGGCCGTCACCGTTGAGATCGGTGTCGAACTCGCCCTGGCCGTTGGTGCCCCACGCCGCGAGCAGGATGCTCAGGTCTGCCGCGTCGACCGTGCCGCCGTTGGTGACGTCGCCGGGGCATGGGGTGCAGGACTCCGCCTGGTCGCAGCAGTCGGGCACGCCGTTGGCGTTCACGTCGGGGAAGGTGCCGTCGCGGATCTGGCCGTAGTCGACGACGCCGTCACCGTTGCAGTCGGCGGACCATTCGATGATTCCCCGCCGGATCCAACCGGAGTTCGGCATGTCATTCCAACCGCCCGACGCGTATGTCTCAGACACATCTTCACCGCTCCCGAAGTCATTGGCCCCTGGCGGAGCCCAGGCTGAGTAGCCCCATGGTTCGCCCGTGACCCAACGCCAGTCACACAGCGGCTCGCAAGAATTCGGCGGCTGGAAGCCACCGATCCATGCGGTGCCGGGGCCGGCAAGCGGCGCTGCGAACGAGTTTTCTGACGCGGTCGTCAGCGTGGCCAAGTGCCCACCAAGACCCTCGCAAGCAAGCTTGACCACGCCCCAAGTCCCGGAAGAGGACGTGAGCGCATACCAATGCCCATTCCCGCCATCCTCCACGCGCCACTGCACCGCATCTTGGGCGCACACGGGTGAAGCGATCGCGAACACGGCAGCAGCAGCGACGGCAGGTCCAATCTTCATCATGATGGTTCTCCTCGGAAGGTTGCGAGCACCATAGCCCGGGCGCGTGGCTGATTCAAACCTATTGCCACCGCTGTGGCACGTTCGCTGCCCCCTCCCACCCCCCGTACCCTCCTGGCCATGCTCACGCTCCTCGCGCGCACGTGCAAGGTCTTCATCCTGGCCGGACAGTCCAACATGGAAGGCCAAGGCGTGGTCGACCTGATGGACGAACACCACAACAATGGCCGTGGCACGCTCGTGGCGCTCGCGGCGGACCCGGCCACCGCGCCGCTCGTCGCCCCCCTGCGTGCGGCCGATGGTTCGTGGCGCACGCGCGACGACGTCTTCGTGCGCTACACGCCAGAGGGGCGCCCGGCGAAGCTTGGCCCACTGGGCTTCGGCTTCACGCCGTACCTCGACCAACACCACTTCGGCCCCGAGGTGGGCATCGGCTGGGTACTCGGCGATGCGATCGATGAACCCGTCCTGCTCGTGAAGGTCGCCTGGGGCGGCAAGAGCCTGTTCACCGACTTCAGGCCGCCCTCATCGGGCGGCACGGTCGGCCCGTACTACACGCGCGCGGTCGCCGATGTGCACGCCGCACTCGACACGGCGTTCCGCGAACTGCCCGCACTGGCCGACTGCCGGCCTGAGCTCGCGGGCATCATCTGGTACCACGGCTGGAACGACGGCTGCGATCCGGCGAACGCCGTGCCGGCGTACGAGCAGAACTTGGTGAACCTCGTGGGCGATCTGCGCCGCGAATTCAACGCGCCCGAGCTGCCTGTGGTGATCGGCGAGATCACGGGCCCGTGGGTCGATGCCCCCAACGAATGGGGCACGCTGCGCCGAGCCCAGGCGGCCGCCGCAGCACGACCCGAAGTCCGCGGTGCAGGCCCGACGCCGCGCGCGTGCTTCGTGCCCACCGCCGCCTTCGTGCGCGATCCCGATCAATCGCCCTGCCCCGGACATGGCCACCATGAGTTCGCCAACGCCGAGACCTATCTGCGCGTGGGCAATGCCCTGGGCGAAGCCATGCGCTCGCTCGCCGTCGACGGCGCGCCCGCCTTCGTGCCCACGCTGCCGCCGGGGCCGGACCAGAAGCCGGTCAAGGGCGAGATGTCGGGCTACATGCTCGTGCCGCTCGAGCGCGTGCCGGAGCAGTTCAACGCGGGCTTCTCGCTGTACGCCGCCGCCTGGCCGCTGGTCGAGCGCTACCCGGGCTCGAACTTCCAGACGGGTCTCTTCGGCACCTGGATGTTCGCGCAGTACGAACGCGGCCCCAACGGCAAGCCCGATCCGAACGACAAGCCGGGGAAGATGTACTCCGACATCGAGGGCGGACTCGGGTGGTGGCGCGACACGCGCTTCGCCACGACCGTGCCCAAGTTCATCATGGGCGGCGTCGCGCCCGACTTCATCGCCTGGGCGAATGGGCCCGGCGCAGGCAAGGGCCGCGACTGGTCAAAGCCGCTGGGCAAGGACGCGATCGCACAACTGAGCCCCTGGGTCGTGTGGCCGCCCGATGGCCTGAATCTGGCGCAAGGCACCTGCGGCGAACTGTTCGGGTACGGCTACGTGCCGCTGCCGTTGGTGCCCGCGGTCCAAGCCACGCCCGAGCGCCCGATGGCGATGGGCGACCAGTGCTGGACGCTCTTCGTGAACTCCACGAACTTCAAGGGGCCGATCGCGTTCTTCACGCCGCGCTTCTGGGCCGAGCACGCGGTCAAGCG